>JBCCDA010000027.1:0-43676 GCA_039033215.1 Pseudomonadota bacterium
CCATCGGTCCGAGCGACATTGGCGACGAGGGCAGCGCCCTCGCCTGGGTCCGCAGGACTAGATCATCCAGAGTTTAATCAAATTTTAGGGAGTCGCCCCTAGAACAACACGCGTTGCGAAAGGCCCCAGCAAGCAGACCTCCTCCCCGCGTGATAGCGACCGTGCGGAGGCTTGGGAATGACGACGTCGTCACCCTCGTACGGCCCCGCCCAGGGGACCACAGACGCAGGAGACAGCCAGAATCGGCCGTCCAGGACTTCTCAATCGAGATATCGCCAACCGGCACGACGCGGGCCCGATCGGGCAGCGTGTACCTGGCGTCTTGCCGACTCGGGCCTGCGCCGCTAATTCCCCGCTCATGAAAACGCACGCGGCAAACATCGCCCCGGGCGCCGTCACCATTGGCGGGGCGCCGGAAGGCTGGGACGCCAAGCTCCTTGCCGATCTCGTCGACCGTTCGGGCGGCCCGGTCCTCCACATCGCCCGCGATGACGCTCGTGCCGCTGCCATGGCGGATGCGCTTGCCGTCTTCGCCCCGGGCCTGCCGGTCCTGCACCTGCCGGCCTGGGATTGCCTGCCCTACGACCGGGTCTCACCGAACCCCGAGATCTCCTCGGCACGGATGGCGACCCTGGCCGGGCTGGCGCACGGTTGGGACCGCCCGTCGGTGGTGCTGACCACGCTCAACGCCGCGAGCCAGAAGGTCCCGGCGCCCGATGTGCTGGCCGAAGCGGCCTTCGTCGCCCGGACCGACAGTGTTGTGGATATCGAGCAGTTGACCAGCTGGCTGGCGGCGAAGGGTTTCAACCGCACCTCGACGGTCATCGAGCATGGTGATTTCGCAATCCGCGGCGGCATCATCGACATCTTCTCGCCGGGCGATTCGATGCCGGTACGGCTGGACTTCTTCGGCGATGTGCTCGAGGGCGCGCGGCGCTTCGATCCCGAAACCCAGCGCACGGTCGAGACCGTCACGCGGGTGGAACTCGCACCCGCCTCGGAGGTCGTGCTGGACGCGGACGCGATCCAGCGCTTCCGCCGCCGCTACCGCGAAACCTTCGGGGCCGCGCGTCTCGACGATCCGCTCTATGCCGCTGTCTCCGAAGGCCGGAAGTACCAGGGGATGGAGCACTGGGTGACGCTCTTCCACGAGCGGATGGGGACGGTGTTCGACTATCTGCCCGGCGCGCTGGTCACCATGGACGAGCGCACGGAAGACGCCCGCGCCGCCCGCGCGGATCTTGTGCAGGAACACTTCGCCGCCCGCGCCGACAGCGCCGCCGCGACCGAGGCACCTTACAAGCCTCTGCCACCCGAGCTTCTCTATCTCGACGAGAGCGGGTGGAAAGCGGCATTGCATGCGCGGCCCGTGCGCACGTTTTCCGGCCAGCGCCTGCCGACGGGGCCGGGGGTCATTGACGCCGGCGGCCGCCCGGGTCGGTCCTTCGTCCCCGAACGCCAGCAGGAAGGCGTCAACCTCTTCGAAGCGCTGGCCGATCATGTCCGCACGAGACTTCGCGATGGCCCGGTTCTCATTGCCTCCTATTCCGACGGCGCGCGTGAACGGCTCACCGGACTGCTTGCTGACAACGGCATAGAAGGGGCCCGCCCGGCGCGGGACTGGGACGACATCAAACCCGGGGTGAACCTCGCGGTCTGGGCGCTGGAAGCTGGTTTCCTTGCTCCCGATGTCACCGTGATCTCGGAACAGGACGTCCTTGGCGACCGGCTGATCCGCCGTGCCCGCCGTGCCCGCCGGGCCGACAACTTCCTGACGGAGACCCAAAGCCTGACCCCCGGCGATCTTGTCGTGCACGTCGAGCACGGGGTCGGGCGCTACCTGGGGCTCGAGACGATCACGGCGGCAGGGGCCCCGCACGAATGCCTCAGCCTCGAATACCACGGTGCCGCAAAACTCTACCTGCCGGTCGAGAACATCGAACTCCTCAGCCGCTATGGTCAGGAATTCGGCGAACTTGACCGCCTCGGCGGTGGCGCCTGGCAGGCCAAGAAGGCCAAGCTGAAGAACCGCATCCGCGACATGGCGGACAAGCTGATCCGCATCGCTGCCGAACGCGCGCTGCGCAAGGGCGAGGTGATGGAGCCCGAACCCCACGCCTACGACCGCTTTTGCGCGCGGTTCCCCTACCAGGAGACCGACGATCAGCTCCGCTGCATCGAGGATGTGCTGGGCGACATCGCCTCCGGCACGCCGATGGACCGGCTGATCTGCGGCGACGTCGGCTTCGGCAAGACCGAGGTCGCATTGCGCGCCGCCTTCGTCGCCGCCATGTCGGGCGTCCAGGTGGCGGTGGTCGCGCCCACGACGCTGCTGGCGCGGCAACACGCAAAAACCTTCCGCGAACGGTTCGCCGGCACCGGCCTCAAGGTCCGCCAGCTCTCCCGCTTCGTCCCTGCCAAAGAGGCCGCCGAGGTCCGAAAGGGCCTGACGGACGGCGAGGTCTCCATCGTAGTTGGCACGCACGCGGTGCTGTCCAAGCAGGTGAAGTTCTGCAACCTCGGCCTTCTGATCATCGACGAGGAGCAGCACTTCGGCGTCCAGCACAAGGAACGACTGAAGCAGCTGCGCTCGGAAGTGCACGTGCTGACGATGACCGCGACGCCGATCCCCCGGACCCTGCAACTGGCAATGTCCGGGGTGCGCGAGCTCTCGGTGATTGCCACACCGCCGGTCGACCGGCTTGCCGTGCGCACCTACATCAGTCCGTTCGACACCGTCACCGTCCGCGAGGCGCTGCTGCGCGAGCGCTACCGCGGCGGTCAGGCGTTCTACGTTGTGCCGCGGATCTCGGACCTGCCGGATGCGGAAGCCTGGCTTT
This sequence comes from Pseudomonadota bacterium, assembly GCA_039033215.1. Classification (GTDB taxonomy): domain Bacteria; phylum Pseudomonadota; class Alphaproteobacteria; order Rhodobacterales; family Rhodobacteraceae; genus Thermohalobaculum. The sequence goes on from JBCCDA010000027.1 coordinate 2,841, forward strand.
CGAACCATGTGCCCGAGGTCTCGTTCGTCGTGGCCCACGGTCAGATGGCGCCGGGCGAGCTGGATGACCGCATGAACGCCTTCTACGATGGCAAGTACGATGTGCTGGTCTCCACGACCATCGTCGAGTCCGGCCTCGATATTCCGACCGCAAACACGTTGATCATCAACCGCTCGGACATGTTCGGGCTCGCGCAGCTCTATCAGCTCAGGGGACGCGTCGGACGCTCGAAACTGCGCGCCTATGCCTATATGACAACAGAGCCACGTAAGCCTCTGACCCCACAAGCAGAACGGCGCCTGAAAGTCCTGGGCAGCCTGGACACCCTGGGGGCCGGTTTTACCCTGGCCAGCCACGATCTCGATATCCGGGGTGCGGGCAACCTCCTTGGCGAAGAACAATCGGGCCATGTCCGCGAGGTCGGGTTCGAGCTTTACCAGTCCATGCTGGAGGAGGCGATCGCCAAGATCCGGGCGGGCGAGATCGGCGCCGATGTCGACACTGACGAGGGCTGGGCGCCGACGCTGAACCTGGGCGTGCCGGTGCTGATCCCGGAGGACTACGTGCCCGACCTCGACGTGCGCCTTGGCCTCTACCGGCGGCTGTCGTCCCTGCACTCGAAGACCGAACTGGAAGGCTTCGCGGCGGAATTGCATGACCGCTTCGGCAAGGTCCCCGCGGATGTCGAGACCCTGCTTGCGGTGGTGCGCATCAAGACCTACTGCCGCCGTGCCGGGATCGAGCGGATGGACACCGGGCCCAAGGGGGCGACCATCCAGTTCCGCGGCGACAAGTTCGCCGACCCCGCGGGGCTGGTCGACTTCATCCAGGCGCAGGATGGCCTCGCCAAGGTGCGCGACAACAAGTTGGTGGTGCGCCGCGACTGGACCGAGGACCGCGACCGTATCCGTGGCGCCTTCGCGATCGCCCGCGATCTGGCGCGACTGGTCAAGGATCAGAAGAAAGCGGCCTGACCAGGAGCGGCCGCCTGCCGTTCCCAGATGCGTTGAACGTGTCCGGGCAGGACTGGCCCATCCTTGGCCATCGGGATTTCTCTGCCGTCGGGATCGACCCGCGGCAGATCATCGTTCAGCGCCTTCGCTTCGGCGATGTGAAGGCCAGTCGAACTGGCATCAGCGCTCTTGCTGCCGGCAGAGAGTTCCATGCGTACAATGTTGTCCATGTCTCCTCCACGCGTTCATGCGTATGCGCCAACCATGTGCCCGCACGCATTGAAGTCCGACAAGCAAGCCCTCTCGCTCCCAGTCGCATGTCTCCTTCATCTGGCCAAAAATACCTCGAGGTCGTCAGTGTTGCGCCAATGGTCCGAGCGACATTGACGACGAGAGCAGCGCTCTCGCCGGGGCCCGAAGGGCACCTATCCTTGCGAGACTTCAACCGAGTTTCGGCCACGTGTCGGACAGCCGATAGCCCTCGGGCCAGGGGTCCTCGGGATCCAGCATCTCGGTCCGGGTGCCGGTGATCCAGGCGCGACCGCTGACGGATGGGCGGATGGCCGGGCGCCCGGCGACTTGGGTCTCATCCACGATCGTGCAGGTAAACTCGGAGCCGAGGATCGAGATACCGCGAAGCACGTCGCTCCGGGTCATCTGGCCTTTCGCGTGCAGCACCGCCATCCGTGCCGAACAGCCCGTCCCGGTCGGCGAGCGGTCGATCTTGCCGGGTCGGATGGCGACCGCGTTCCGCCCTGTCAGCATCTTGCGGTCACGTTCGATCGGCATCGCGAACTGGCAGAACGAGATGTGGTTCCAGTCTGGGAGTTCCGGGTGGCTGAAACCGAGCTGCTCGTTCGCCGCCTTGGTGATCTTCATGCCCACCTCGGCCAGATCCCGCGCCTCGTCCGGGGTCACGGAGAACCCCAGCGCGGGCGCATCCACGATCACGAAGCTGTCGCCGCCATAGGCCGTATCGACGGTGAGGGTCCCGTGGCCCGGCACCTCCAACGCCGCGCCCAGCTTGTCGGCAAAACTGGGGTGGTTGCGGATGGCGACGCTTTCGACCCGGCCGTCGCGGCACATGGCCTGGGCCCGGATCAGCCCGCCGGGAGCCTCCAGCAGCAGGATCGTCTCGGGCTCCTTCATCTCCAGGATCCCGGTCTCCAGCAGCACGGTCGCCACGCACATCGCGTTCGAGCCCGACATCGGCGGGGTGTCAGCGGGTTCCATGATGATCCAGGCAGCATCGGCGCGCGGGTCCTTGGGCGGCACCAGCAGGTTGACGTGGCGAAAGACACCGCCCCGTGGCTCGTTCAGCACGAAGCGCCGCAGGCGGTCGTCGCGGGCGATCCAGCGCGATTGCTCCCACAGCGTGTCGCCCGGCGGGGGCGCGACACCGCCCACGATGACGTCGCCGACCTCGCCCTCGGCATGGCAGCCCACGATCTGGATGTGACGGGTGGATCGCATTCTGGAGCTCCCGATTGCGGCTGGCGCAAGGGTGATTGGCGGAACGCGCTCTGGCGGGACCGCGCTGGGTGGCTACTTTAGCCGCGCAAGACAGGAAAGGAACCGGCATGGGTTTGCTCGTCGACGGCCAGTGGCAGGACCAGTGGTACGATACCAAATCGTCCGGCGGCTCGTTCGAGCGTCAGGCGTCGCAGTTTCGCAACTGGGTCACGGCGGACGGGGCTGCGGGACCATCGGGGGAGGGTGGCTTCAAGGCCGAGTCCGGCCGCTACCACCTCTACGTCTCGCTCGCCTGTCCCTGGGCGCACCGCGCGCTGATCTTCCGCGCGCTGAAGGGGCTGGAGCGCCACATCGACGTCTCGGTCGTCCACCCGCTGATGAAGGAGGACGGCTGGACCTTCGGGGACGACTATCCTGGTGCGACGGGGGATCGACTGTCGGGGCATGCGTTCATGCGGGATGTCTATACCGCCGCCGAGCCCGGCGTGACCACGCGAGTCACGGTGCCGGTGCTGTGGGACAAGACGCGCGGGGCCATCGTCTCGAACGAATCGTCCGAGATCATCCGGATGTTCAACACGGCCTTCGACGGGATCACCGGCAACGGGGACGACTACTACCCCGAGGCCCTGCGCGCCGAGATAGATGCCGTCAACGACCGTGTCTACGAGACCGTCAACAACGGGGTCTACCGGGCCGGGTTCGCGACTTCCCAGGAGGCCTATGACACCGCGGTCACGGGGCTCTTCGCCACGTTGGACTGGCTGGAGGAGCGGCTAAGCCGCCAACGCTGGCTGGCGGGGGACCAGATCACCGAGGCCGACTGGCGCCTTTTCACCACGCTGGTGCGGTTCGACGCCGTCTATCACGGGCACTTCAAATGCAACCGGCGTCGGATCGTCGATTATCCGGCACTTTGGGGCTACACGCGCGAACTCTACCAGCAACCCGGAGTCGCGGAGACGGTGAACATGGACCATATCCGCTACCACTACCACGCCAGCCACGAGACGATTAACCCGCACCGGATCGTGCCCATCGGGCCGGATCTGGAACTTGGCGCCCCCCACGGGCGGGAGGCGCTGAGCTGATGCCCTTCAGCCCTTGAAAGCCAACATCGCCGCGACGACGGCCAGCAGAAGAAAGACGTTGATGGAGGCCAGGGCGCGATGCGAGCCGCGCAGACGTTCCCGAGCGTTCTCTCGCGCCTCATCGGTGGCATCGCGGTGGGAAATCACGGCATAGGTCTGCTGGCGGATAGAGAGGCGGGCGGGCTCGGTCTGGATGAGCACGATCCCGCCGACCACCGCCGCCAGGGCGATCGCAGGGCTGATACCCTTGGCGATCATGAAGAGCCCGGTCACCGTGAGCGCAGCACCGCCCAGCATCGTCAGACCGAACCGCGCGCCCGGATGGGCCTTCGAATTCTGCGCTTGCGACATGTCGGTATCGCTGATCGTCGCGGTCCCGCGCGCATAGGGGCAGGCGAGGAGTTGGATGACGGCATGCGTGGAAAAGAGAGCCAGGACGCCCACAACGGCCCAGGCCCAGGGGTTGTAGGCAAGCACCTGCAGTTCGCTCAGCAACATGTTCATTCGGCTGGCTCCTGTTCGGCGGCCTGCTCGGCGACGAGTTCGCGGATGACCTTGGCCCAGAGCTCGGGCGGCTGGGCGCCCTGGACGACATACTTGCCACCAACGATGAACGTGGGCACGCCGGTCACGCCCATCTCGCGTGCGGCCTTGTCTTCCTGCGCCAGCTCGTCAACGTCAGCATCGCTCGAGAGGAGACGCTCCACGACCTCGCGCTCCATCCCCACCAACTCGGCGGCGGCGAGAAGCTCATCCTGATCGGAGATGTCGGCGCCTTCCTCGAAGTAGCGGCGGAAGAGATGCTCGACCAGTTCGGTCTGCTTGCCGGTGGTCTTTGCCCAGCGGATCAGCCGGTGTGCATCCATAGTGTTTGGCGTGCGGGGGATGAGGTCGAACTTCAGATCCAGCCCTGCGTCGCTGGCTGCAGTCCCGACACGGTCGTAGATCGCCTTTGCCCGCTCCGGCCCACCGAACTTGGTCTGCAGGTAGGTCTGGCGGTCCATCCCCTCCGGCGCCATGTCCGGGTTGAGCTGGAAGATGCGCCATTCGATTTCGAAGGGGTTGATGCCCGTCTCGGCGATTGCCGCGTCGAGATTGGCTTTTCCGATGTAGCACCAGGGGCAGATCGGATCCGATATGATGTCAAGCTTTGTCATGGTGCCAAGATAGTCGGGCTCTGGCCGTTCGGAAAGCCCGCGCCGAAAATCGTGAGCCTGGGGGTTCCGCGCCTCAGTCTTCCTTGGGCCATAGCACGCTTGCCAGCGCCCAGCCGCTCAGGGCGCCGACAATCTGCGCGGCGATGTAGGCGGGTGCATGGGCGGGGTAGATGCCCGAGAAGCTGTCCGACAAGGTTCGGGCAATGGTGACGGCGGGGTTTGCGAAACTGGTCGATGCTGTGAACCAGTAGGCGGACATGATGTAGAGCCCGACCAGCGCCGGAATCAGGGCAGGGTTCGTGCGCAGCCCCCCAAGGATCACGAGGATCAGGCCGGCGGTCGCAAGGATCTCGGCAAACCAGAGGTTGGTGCCTGTCCGTTCGGTCAGCGAGAACTGGGCGACATCCACGCCGAACATCATGTGAGCCAGCCAGACCCCGGATATCCCGCCGATGATCTGGACGGCGACAAAGGATACCGCCTCGCCCGGTGGCAGATCACGGCGCAGGGTGAAGACCATTGTCACTGCCGGATTGAAGTGCGCGCCAGAGATCGGACCCATCAGCGCGATCAGCACGAACAGCATGGCGCCGGTGACGATCGACTGCGGCGTCAGGGTATCGCCCGGCTGCTGGTTGGCCAGGTTGTCGCCCATGATGCCCGACCCGATGATGGTCATCAGCAGAAGTGCTGTGCCGACACCCTCGGCCAGAAGTTTGCGGGTCAGCATCAGAGGTCTCCAATTGCAGCAAGCTGTCGTGTGAGCGCGTCGGGCGCCAGGGTCTCGAAGGGCAGGGCCAGGAAGGCGTTTATCCGTGCGGTCAGCCGGTGATAGGCGAGCTGGAAGGCGAGGTCTATCTGGTCCTCCGGTGCGCTGGCCGGATCGTCGATGCCCCAGTGCGCGCGCATCGGCACGCCCGGCCAGACGGGGCAGACCTCGCCTGCGGCCGAGGCGCAGACCGTGACCACAAGATCCATCTCGGGCGCGCCCGGGGCTGCGAACTCCTCCCAACTTTTGGATCGGTAGCCGTCGGCCGGCAGTCCGCGTCGTTCAAGTAGCCGGATCGCACCGGGATTGATCCGCCCGGTCGGGTTCGAGCCCGCCGAATAGGCCGTGACGCGCCCGGCACCATCGCGGTTGAGAATTGCCTCGGCCAGGATCGATCGTGCCGAGTTCCCCGTGCAGAGCACCAGGATGTTGTACATGCTGCCGTCCCCCCTTCCGGCGCGCCGTAACCCTGCGCCGTGACGCATTCATGACAGCGCGGTCCGGGGGTCTAGTCGAACATGGCGCGCAGGTCGACCGAGGATTTGGTGCCGAGGTTTGTCCAGTTCGCCCGGAGAAACGCATCGGCCGCGGCCCGCCCGGCCTCTTTCAGATGATCGAAGAGCTGCGGTTCGGGCGAGAGTTTCGTCGCGACGTTCAGATCGGCCATGGTCTCGTCGTCACGGATGGAATGGACCAGAACGTCCTTCATCTCGCCCGGCTTCAACCGACCCTCGGCGATCAGGCGGCGTACGAAGTTGACGGTCCTGAGCTCGCGCAGCAGAGACGAGTTGAACGAGATCTCGTTGACCCGGTTCTGGATCTGATTGGCGCTGCGCGGCACGTCCGGACGCTCGATCGGATTGACGTGGATGATCACCACGTCGTCCGACGTCGAGTTGTAGAAGAGGGGGTAGAGGGCCGGATTGCCCATGAAACCGCCATCCCAGTAGAACTCGCCGTTGACTTCGACCGCCTGAAAAAGGTTCGGCAGGCAGGCCGAGGCGAGGATCATGTCGACCGAAAGGTCATCATCCTCGAACACCTTGATCTTGCCGGATCTCACGTTCGTGGCCGAGATGAAGAGGTGTGGCTCACACTCCTTGCAGACCGCGTCGAAGTCGATCATGTCGAGCAGCATGTCCCGCAACGGATTGATGTTGAGCGGGTTCCAGTCATAGGGCGACAGCGTGCGCGAGAGCGTATCCTGCATCTGGTAGATCGGGCTTGCCATCACCCCCTGCGCGATCTTGCCCGCGTTGGGCGAGAACATCGCGATCCAGTCCGATACCGGGTTCACGTTCCGTGAGGCCTGGCGCTTGATCTCTCCCCAAAAACGGTCGAGCTGACGCCGCGCCCCTTCGCGTCCTCCGTCCAGAAGCCCCGTCTTCAGCATGGCCGCGTTCATGGCGCCGGCCGAGGTGCCTGAGATCCCGTCGATCTCGAGCATCTCCTCCTCCAGCAGGCGGTCGAGAGCGCCCCAGGTGAAAGCGCCGTGTGCGCCGCCGCCCTGAAGGGCGAGGTTGATCAGACGTTTTTCCCGGACAACTGCCATCGCTCAGAGCGCCGTCCAGCCGCCGTCGACACTGATCGTCGTGCCGGTGATCTGCGCGGCATCGTCCGAGCAGAGGAACGCCACCGTGCCGCCAAGCTGCGCGATGGTGGCGAATTCCTTGGACGGCTGGCGGGCCAACAGGATCTCGCGCACCACCGTCTCGCGGTCCATGCCGTACTCCTTCATCGTGTCGGGGATCTGGCTTTCGACCAGCGGCGTGAGAACGTATCCCGGGCAGACGGCGTTGGCCGTGATCGGTTCCTCTGCCGTCTCGAGGGCGGTGACCTTGGTCAGGCCGACCACGCCGTGTTTCGCCGCGACGTAAGCCGACTTGTAGGGCGATGCCGTCAACCCGTGGGCCGACGCGATGTTGACCACACGGCCCCATCCGGCCTCCCGCATCAGGGGCAGGGCGGCGGCCGTCGTGTGGAAGGCCGAGGACATGTTGATCGCGATGATGGCATCCCACTTGTCGGTGGGGAAGTCAGGGATGCCGGTGACATACTGGATGCCTGCGTTGTTGACGACGACATCGACCGTGCCGAACGCGTCGGCCGTGCGGGTGATCAGACTGCGGCAGGCGTCGCCCTTGGACATATCGGCCTGGATGTAGACGGCCCGGCCGCCGCCACGGGCGGTGATCTCTTCAGCGATCGCATGGTCTTCCGGGGTGTCGGTGAACGAGTTCAGCACGACGTTGGCGCCACGGGCCGCCAGGGCTTCGGCCACGCCCAGCCCGATGCCTGAGTTCGACCCTGTTATGACCGCAGTTTTTCCTGAAAGTGTCATCGCCACGCCCCTTTCGCGTTGTCGGTCGCTCGACTAGGCTTGGACACAACTACAAATGCTGCACTGCGGCAAGATCAAACACGGCAGGATTGATGATTCGAGCGTTCACAACTTCGAGTCGCCCAACAGCACAAAAAAAAGCGCCTCCCGAAGGAGGCGCATTAGGTGTTGAGGCAGGTTTCATACAGGCAAGAAACCTATCGAGCAGTGAGGAGACAATACGATCCACAGGCCCGACAGGCAAGTACCATTTACAGACGCTCCGTCGATTGGGCCGCTTGGGGCTCTGGTGGCGCATTTTTGCAATAGTTCTTGTGGCTGGTTTGGGCCAAACGGCCATTGCGGAGCCTTCTCATGGCCTTGCAATGCACGGCTCACCCGCTTTGTCAGCGGATTTTGACCACTTTCCGTATGTGGATCCGGATGCGCCGGTGGGTGGTTTGCTGGTGCTGGGCGAGTTTGGGACGTTCGACAGCCTGAACCGGTTTGCGCTCAAAGGGGCCGCTCCCTGGATCCTGCCGATGCTGACGGCAGAATCACTGATGGCCCGAAATCATGGCGAGCCGTTCGCGCTTTACGGTTTGTTGGCCGAGACGGTGGAGACGCCGCCGGACCGGTCCTGGGTGGCCTTCACGCTGCGCGAGGAGGCCCGGTTCGCCGATGGCAGCCCCGTAACGGTCGAGGATGTCATCTGGTCCTTCGAGACCTTGGGGACCGAGGGGCATCCCCGTTACCGCGCGGCCTGGGAGGCGGTGGAGAAGATCGAGGCGACCGGGCCGCGCACGGTGCGGATCGATTTTGCCGAACCGATCCGCGAACTGCCGCTGATCATGGGGTTGCGGCCAATCCTCAAGAAGGCGCAGTTCGAGGATCAGCCGCTGTCAGAGCTGACAGCCGCGCCCATGGGCTCGGGCCCTTACGAGGTCGTGGATTTCGAGGCCGGGCGCTACATCACGCTGCGCCGGCGTGCGGATTGGTGGGCAGAGGACGTGCCGGCGATGCGCGGGCTGCACAATTTCGATGAGGTCCGGATCGAGTATTACCGCAACGCCGACGCGCTGTGGGAGGCCGTGAAGACCGGTGCGGTATCGGTGTTCTATGACGGCGATCCCGTGCGCTGGGCCGAAGGATATGCCGCGATCCCCGCGGTTCAGGATGGACGCCTGCAGCGCGCCGAAATTCCGCACAGCCGCCCGACAGGCATGGACGGCTTCGCGTTCAACACCCGCCGCCCGGTCTTCGCCGACCGACGCATCCGCGAGGCACTGGCGCTGACCTTCGATTGGGAATGGATCAATGCGCGCCTCTTCCGGGGCCAGTTCGCGCGGATACAAAGCTACTTTGACAACTCCGCACTTGGGTTCGACGGCCCGGCCCCGGCGGCCGAGCGGGCGGTCCTCGCACCGTTCGTGGACCAATTGCCCGCCAAGACACTCGATGAAGGCTGGCAACCGCCGGTCTCGGACGGCACGGGCCGGGACAGGCGGGCGATGCGCCAGGCTGGCCGATTGCTCAGCGCGGCGGGCTGGGAGGTTGTCGACGGCGTGCGCCAGAACGCCGACGGGCAGCCGCTGACCTTCGAGATCCTGGTGGCCAGCGACGACCATCAGACACTCGCCAGCCTCTGGGCGACGTCGCTCGAGCGCATCGGGGTTGCCGCCGAGGTCAGGCTTGTGGACGCCGCCCAGCATCGCGCCAGGCTTCGGACCTTCGATTTCGACGTGATGGTCTATGCGCGGCGGATGTCGTTGAGCCCGGGGATCGAGCAACTCGGCTACTTCGGCTCGGCGGCGCGTGACCAGGAAGGCAGCCGGAATTACATGGGCGTGGCCGATCCCGCCGTCGACGCTGCCATCGCGGCACTGCTTGGGGCGGACGAACCGGAGGCCTTCGAGGCCGCGGTCCGGGCGCTTGACCGGGTGCTCACCACGGGGATCTACGTGATACCCTTTGGATACCTGCCGACGGACCGGGTGGCCTGGCAGACGGGATTCGCGAAACCCCAAACACCCAGTCTCTATGGGTGGTGGGGCTGGTCAGGTGGTGTCGGCACCTGGTGGAGAGAGCCCTAGGAACGGGCCTGGGAGCGTTTTTCGGCCCTTTTGAGCGATAGTGCTAAAACTCTCTTAAAAAGTGTGACGAATCCTACAGAGCCGATTCGCCGAGTTTGTTTCAATTCCTTTCAGAAGCCGGGGGTGGGGCACCGCCTCCCAGTGGACGACAGGAGGTTGAAATGTATGAATTCGACGACATGCCAGACCAAGATGAACTCTTCTTCGATCATGACACTGCGATCCTTGAAGCGCTGTCCAAGGTCGATCGCGGGCTCTTCGATGCGCCCGAGGCCAGGGACGAGGATCTCGAAGCGCTGAACGAGCGATACAACTGAGGGGGCGCCCCGACGGTCCGGGGTGGGCCGTCGGGGCATGGGACGGTCGCGCGCTTTGGGGATTCAGCCCTTCGGGCTGGCGGCGGCCGTCTCCAAGCGTCTTGGGCGTTCGCGGCGCGCGGCGGCCTCGACTTCTTCTTTTGTCGGCGGGGTGACAAGCCCGGCCGAAATCACGAGCTTCGCTGCTTCCTCGACCGACATGTCGAGTTCTATGATATCTGCCGTCGGCACGAACAACAGGAATCCGGAGGTCGGGTTTGGTGTCGTCGGCAGGAACACCGATGTCATCTCGGGCTCGCCGGTCTTGCCCGGCAACTCGCCTTTGGTCTTGGTCGAGACAAATGCGATGGCCCAGATACCCTTGCGCGGATATTCGACCAGGCAGGCCTTCTGGAACGAGGTGCCTGAACCCGAGATCACCGTCTCGGCGATTTGCTTGATGGCGTTGTAGATCGAGCGGACGATCGGGATGCGCTCCATCCAGCTTTCGCCGAAGCGCACCAGCTGCCGCCCGAACAGGTTTTTCGTGAAGTAGCCGACGATAATCGTGAACAAGACGAAGACAAAGAGCCCGAAGCCCGGGATGTTCACGTCGATATAGGTCGCCGGATTGTAGACGTCCGGCACGAGCGGGACGATCTGATCGTCCACGAAAGTCACCATCGCCCAGGTGAGGTAGAGCGTGAGCACAACCGGGGCGACGATGATCAATCCGGTGAAGAAGTTCGTCCGCAAGGATGCGATCCAGCTTCGCCGCGGCTTCTTTGCCCGCCGCTTTGGTCGACTTCTCCCGTTGTCTCGCGCCATCAAGAGCTCCCTCTTCTCAGAGAGACCTAGTACCCCCGGACCGGATCCACAATATGCTGCAGTGCGGCATTGTCGAGATCGCGGCAAATCTGGACCAGAATCGCGTCGGCTGCCGTGTCCATCCGCGTCTCGGCGGCGATGTGCGGCGTGATCGTGATCCCGGGATGACGCCAGAAGGGATGCGAACCGGGCAGGGGCTCCTCACGGAAGACGTCCAGTGTGGCGTGCTTCAGGTGGCCGCTGGCGAGCGCATCCAGAAGGGCCGTGTCGTCGATCAACGGGCCGCGGCCAGCGTTGATCAGGCAGGCACCCTTGGGGAGTTGAGCGAGACGCTCGGCGTTCATGATCTCGCGCGTGTCATCGGTGAGGGGCAGGATCAGGATGAGGATCTGTGCCTTCTCCAGCACCTCGCTCAGGCCCGCCTCGTCGGCATGGCAGAAAATCCCGTCGAGCGACTTGAGGCTGCGGGACCAGCCGTAGACCGGAAAGCCGAGTTCCGCGAGTTTCCGGCCGGTCTCGGCACCCAGTTGGCCAAGACCCAGAATGCCGACCGGCGTCTGTCGCGCGAGCCGCGGCGTCCATTTCTGCCAGAGGCCGCCCGCTGACTGTGCCTGCGCGCGGTCGATATCGATAAGGTAGCGCATCGTGTGGGCCACGAAGTACTCGGACATGCCGTCGGTCATGCCCGATTCGACCATTCGGCAGAACGGTACGCCATCCGGGACGGTGATGCGCCCGACGACCGCCTCGACCCCGGCCCAGGTGTTGAAGATGGCACGCAGTTTGGGAAAGGCCGAGAACTCCGTGACGCCACTGTCGATGTTGTAGACGAGATAATCGATCTCGGTGGGATCGGCATCCGGGTCGACCGTGAGGTCCCGGCCAGAAGCGGCGGCGGCGCGGCGCAGCTCTGGCAGGATGGTAGCGTGTTCGGCGTCGTCCAGGCGCAGGCCGATTGTTCGGGTCGTTGTCATGGTCGGCCTTTCGAGGTTCTTGGTCAGCGCATCATGCGAAGGATCGTCGGTGCCGTGATGGATCGCGGCTCCTTTGGCTCAACGTCGTAGACGAACGGCAAACCCGAACGCAACCGCTTCGCCTGACCAGAGTCACCGACGGTGGATATGCGCGCTCTGGATCAGCCCGACCGCCAGCATCAGCACCAGCATGGCCGAGCCGCCGTAACTGACCAACGGCAAAGGGACGCCGACCACCGGAATCAGCCCCATGACCATCGCCATGTTCGTCGCCCAGTAGAAGAAGAACGCGACCGCGAGTCCTCCGGTGACAAGCGCCCCGAAGCGATCGCGGTTGGCGACCATCGACGCAAAGCAAAAGAGCGTCAGCAGGACATAGAGCGCCAGCAGCGACGCCGAACCGGCAAACCCGAACTCCTCGGCCAGCGAGGTGAAGATGAAATCGGTGTGCTTCTCAGGCAGGAAGTTCAGCCGGGATTGGGTGCCTTGCATGTAGCCGCGGCCCGAGATCCCGCCCGAGCCGAGCGCGATCTTCGACTGGGTGATGTGATAGCCGGCGCCCAGCGGATCCTGCTCGGGGTCGAGCAGGATCTCGATTCGCTTGTACTGGTAGTCCTCCAGCATCTGCCAGTCGGTACCCTTCGACTCGAGCACGGCAAAGATCACCGAGATGCCCAACAGGATGGCTGTCCCCCAGTACCACCAGCTCACCCCTGCGAGGAACATGACCAGCGCGCCGCCCATTGCCAGAAGGAGCGCTGTGCCAAGGTCGGGTTGCTTCAGGACCAGCGCCACGGGGATCGCGATCAGGATCAGGGGCGGTAGCATCCAGAACGGGTTGCTCACCCTGTTGCGATCCAGGATCGTGTAGTACCGCGCCAAGGCCAGTACCAAGGCGACTTTCATGAGCTCGGATGGTTGAATTCGCAACGGACCGAGTTCCAGCCAGCGCTGGGCGCCGCCGCCCGTCGACCCGATGAACTCAACCGCGACAAGAAGGCCGAGCGCCCCCAGATAAGCGATCGGCGAGAACCACTGCCAGAAGCGGATGTCGATCAGGGCAACGATCAGCATGACGGCCATGCCGATCCCGAAGCGCACCATCTGACGCCCGGCATAGGGCTCCATCGACCCGCCCGAGACCGAGTAGAGCATCAGGAAACCGGCACCGGCGATCGCCATCACCAGCAGCACCAGCGCCCAGTTCATGCGCAGGATCTTGCGGGGCAGGGAAAGCGCGGGCGGCGGCGCGACGGCGTTCATGTCGGGGCTTGCTGCACCGGCACTGCCCCCTGGCCGGAGGGTACCGTTCCGGACATCAGGCCATTGTCTCGCAGCCAGAGCATGACGTCCCGCGCGATGGGTGCGGCGGCCGTGGAGCCGCCGCCGCCATGTTCGACAACGACCGACAGCGCGTAGCGGGGATTGTCGGCGGGCGCGTAGCCGACAAAGAGAGCATGGTCACGTCGGTGCCAGGGCAGGTCCTCGTTGCGGTAGACACCGCGCGCGCGTTCGGCCGCGGTGATGTTGCGCACCTGCGATGTGCCGGTCTTGCCGGCCATCCGGAATGCTTCGTCGGCGATGCGCTGGCGCCGGGCCGTGCCCCGGGAGGAGTTCACGACGTCGTACATCGCCTCGCGGATCAGGCGCAGGTTCTGGGCGGAGACACCCAGGTCGACGGGCGGCTCGGGCATGAGCGGTTTGCCGTCGACGGCACGGACAAGACGCGGCTTGACGCCGATGCCGGAGGCCATTCGGGCCGTCATGACGGCCAGTTGCACCGGCGTCGTGAGAACGAAACCCTGGCCGATACCGGAGTTCAGCGTGTCCCCGACAAGCCAGTTCTCATCGCGATTGCGGACTTTCCAGTCCTTCGTGGGGATCAGACCGCCCTTGAGGCCCGTCATCGGCAGGTCTGGTGCTACCCCCAGACCAAAGCGCCGCGCCATCGCGCCGATCTTCTCGATCCCGACGCGCCGCGCGACCTCGTAGTAGTAGACATCGCAGGATTGCTCGATCGATTTGCGCAGATCTACCCAGCCATGCCCGCCGCGGCTCCAGCAGTGGAACCGGCGCCGCCCAAGCTTCAGGAAGCCAGGACAATAGAATGTTTCTCCGGCAGTTATCTGCCCTTCTTCAAGTGCCGCGAGAGCTACGAGCATCTTGAACGTGGAGCCGGGAGGATACATCCCCGAGGCCCACTTGTTGTGAAGCGGGCGGTGGTCGTCCTCCAGCAGGGCGCCATACGCCTTGCGCGATATGCCCAGGACGAATGGGTTGGGGTCGAACGTCGGGTTCGAGGCCATCGTGAGCAAATCGCCTGTCGTGACATCCATCACGACGACGGCTGCGGCTTCGTTGCCAAGCCGCTCATGGCAGAACCGTTGCAGGTCGAGGTTCAGCGTCAGGTGCACATCTTGGCCGGCGAGCCCTTCGTACCGGTCGAGCTCGCGGATGACCCGGCCGAGCGCGTTGACCTCGATCTGCCGGCTACCTGCCTCACCCCGGAGCCGGTGCTCCATCGCGCGTTCGATCCCGCTCTTGCCGATCTGGAAGTCAGGGGTCGACAGGACCGGCTCAGGCTCGGCGCCGCTCTGCTTGATCCGGTCAAAATCCTTCTGGGTGACGCGGCCCACATAGCCCACCACATGGGCGGTGTCGGAGCCATGGGGGTAATGCCGGGTCAGCCCGACTTCCGGGTGAATGCCGGGCAGGGCCGGTGCGTTGGCGTTGACGCGGGCGAAGGCCTCCCAGGTGAGTTGATCCGTGACGCCGACCCGAACGAAGGGCTTGCGCTGATTGATCTCCTTGATCACTCGGCGCCGATGGTGATCGGGGATGTCGATCAACAGGCCGAGGCGATCAAGCATTGCCTGGGCATCGCCTGCCTGCTCGCGGATCATCACGACGCGGTAGTTCGTCTTGTTGATCGCCAGGGGCTTGCTGTTTCTGTCAAAGATCTGGGCCCGTGCCGGCGCGAGGACTTCCAGGTTGATCCGGTTCTCCTCGGCCAGATGTCGATAGCGTTCGGTCTCGACGACCTGCAACTGGCGCATGCGCCACGCCAATGCCCCGGCAACCGCCAGCTGCGCCCCAAGCAGGACAAACCCCCGGCGCGTGATCGGCAACCGCTCGCGCACCTTGCGGTGGGGGAAGAGTTCCCTGCTCATGTGGCAAGCTCGGGCTTGCGCCACGAGATCCCGAGCAACCAGCGCAGGATCAGTACGACGAGGGGATAGACAAGCACCGTGTGGGCGATCTGGTAGCCAAGGTCGATCAGATAGGGTGGCTGTGCGAAGGTCAGGATCACCAGCACCCAGGGGATTGCAGAGGCAGCAATCGCCACGGCGGCGAAAGCGGTCCATTCCAGCGCAAAGCCCGCCCGGGCAAGATGGTGCCGCCAGCCCTTCACCACTTCCGACACCAGAACTAACGCCAGGACGCCGGCACCCACCGGCACATCCGTCAGAAGGTCGCGCACAAGGCCAAGGGCGAAGATGAGCACCATGGGCGTAGAGCCCGGGCGTCTAGCCGCCCAGAAGCACACGACGCAGAGAAGAAGATCGGGTGAGGGCAGGGCGGCGGCGCCAAGGCCGAACGGCGCTGCTTCGATGTAGATCGCGAGCATCCCCAGCGCAAACAGCGCTGCGGTCCGGAGCAGGCGCGGGAGGTTGAAGTAGTCACCCAAGCCCATCAGTTCGTCCCCTCCGCCGCGACGGGTTCGCCCTCCTCGGCGGGGATTGGATCGGTTTCGAGATCCGATGGCACGATGAGATCTCCGGCTCCGTCAATCTCGGTGTCGGGATTGTAGCGCAGCAGCCGCACGAACTCGAGCCGGGCATAGTCAGCCAGCAGCACGGCACGCCATGTGCCGGATTGTGTCGCAACGACACGCCCTACTGGAAGATCGGGTGGGAAGACGCCGCCGTCGCCTGAAGTCTCGATCAGATCTCCGGGTTGAATGGGGTCGTTGCCGTCGATGAACTCGAGCTTGGGCGCCGCGGTGCCATCGCCCGACAGCACGGCGCGCCGGGCGCCGGGTTGAACCACCACGGGCACGCGCGAGGAAAAGTCGGTCAGCAGCAGCAACCGCGCCGCGCGCTCGCCGACCCCAACCACCCGGCCAACGACCCCGTTGCCATCGACGGCCGCCGAGCCGTCCGTCACCCCGTCCAGCCGCCCGATGTTCACCAGTGCTGACTGCAGGAACGGTCCGCCTGAGTCCGCAAATACATCGCCGGTTACGAAGGTTGTGCGCGAGGCAAGCTGAACGTTATTGAGCGCGCGGAGCTGCGCGTTCTCCTCCTCCAGTACCCGTGCCTGCTCGCGCCAGCCGCGCAGCCGTTGGATCTCGCGGCGGAGCTGCTTGTTTTGCTCATAGACGCCGATGAAGCGGCGGTAATCCCTCGCGAGGTTCCAGGCAAAGTCGATGGGTTCGTTCACCCAGACCATTGAGGGGGCCAGGGTATCGACCAGACCCATTCGAACACGCTCGAGACGCGGGTTGTCGACCCGCCAGAGGACTACGAGCAACAGCGATACAACCACAATCAGGGCCAGCAGGATTCGATGAACGATCCTGGTCAGTGCCGCGTCTGGTTTGGCGGGGGCACGCGCCATGCAGGCCCTCCTGGCCTCAGCTATCCTTCATGACGTGTCCGAGCACACCGAGGTTTTCAAGCGCCATGCCGGTACCGAGCGCCACGCAATGGAGCGGCTCCTCGGCGACCGAGATGGCAAGGCCCGTCTGCTCTCTCAGGCTCAAGTCAAGCTCGCCCAGCAAAGCCCCCCCGCCGGCCAGCATCACCCCATTGTCGACGATATCGGCGGCGAGATCGGGCGGTGTCGCCTCAAGTGCCACCATCACCGCCTCGACGATCTGCTGGACAGGTTCGGCCAATGCTTCGGCGACCTGTCCTTGCGTGATCTCCTGCTCCTTAGGGACGCCGTTCAGAAGATCGCGACCGCGAACATGCATGTGGTCGCCAACTCCGTCCTTGGGCATCTTGGCGGTGCCGATGTCCTTCTTGATCTTCTCGGCTGTCGCTTCGCCGATCAGCAGGTTGTGCTGGCGACGGAGGTGGCTGATGATCGCCTCGTCCATCTTGTCGCCGCCGACGCGAACGGACCGTGCGTAGACGATGTCGCTGAGCGACAGCACTGCAACCTCGGTCGTACCGCCACCAATGTCGACCACCATCGACCCGGTCGGCTGGCCGATTGGCAGGCCAGCGCCGATTGCCGCCGCGATGGGTTCCGGCAGCAAGTAAGCCTTGCGGGCGCCTGCAGAGATCACCGACTCGCGGATCGCCCGTTCCTCGACGGCCGTGGCGCCGAACGGGACGCACACGACAACCGTCGGTTTGGCCATCATCGTCGAGGAGTTCACCTTCTTGATGAAAAACTTGATCATCTCTTCGGCGACTTCAAAATCCGCGATCACCCCATCGCGCATCGGCCGGATCGCTTCGATAGAGCCGGGTGTGCGGCCCAGCATCATCTTGGCTTCGTCACCGACCGCCCTGACTTCTTTCTTCCCAGCTTTTGTCTGGTAAGCGACGACCGACGGCTCGTTCAGGACGATGCCCTTGCCTTTGACATAGACAAGCGTGTTCGCCGTGCCGAGATCGATAGCCATATCGTTCGCAAATACGCTAAACACCTTGCCGAACATCATGCCGCCTATCTTCTACAGACCTGCCCGATACCTGCCCGGGCAGCGTTCGTTGCGCCGCGCGGTTGTACCGCGCTTATAGAACCCTCGCCGGTATCACGCAAAGGGGAATGCGTAGCTCAGGGTCCGTAGTCCCTAAATGTGGGTTAATGGTTAACGACATTGGGGGCGATGACGTTTATTGGCTGCGCACGGCCACGAATGGTCGGTGCACCCATCGAACGGGCTTCTCCCGGCATCTCGGCCGCGTCCCAGGTTGCCTGATCCACGAGCAGTGTCGTGCCGGTGTCCTTGTTCATCGCCTCCAACCGTTGGGCGAGGTTCACTGTATCACCGTAGAGCGTGTAGGCCCGCCGGCCCGAGCCTCCGACCGTCGCGGCCGCAACCGGTCCCGTTGCGATCCCGATTCGGATGCTGAGGGCTTCCCCCGCATACCGGTTGTCCCGTGCATCCGCGAGGATGGCACGCGCGGCGCGGAGCGCGCGGCTCGCATGATCGGCGACCGGCAGAGGGGCATTGAATGACCCCATGGCGGCATCGCCAATGAAGCTGATTACAACCCCGCGCTCCTGATTGATGATCCGCGTGGTGCGATCGAAGAACGCATCCAGCACCTCGACGATCCGGTCCGGCGCGGCGCCTTCCGCGAAGCGGGTGAAGCCTTCGATGTCGACAAAGAGCACGCTGGCCTGGCGCCGGACAGGGGGCAGGGTGCCGCCCGCCTCGCTGATCTGGTCTGCCACTTCCTCGGGCACGAAGCGGCCAAAGACCTCCGCGACGCGGCCCCGTGCCTGTTCCGCCGCGATCTGGTCACCCAGTAGGCGCCGGGCCCGTTGCACCGCAGCGGCGGTGACGATGGAAGTGGCGGTGAGAAAGATCGTCTCGGTGACCCTGTGCGCGACGCCGACGTGGTCGGGGTTCAGGACAATCTCGATGTATTTCGCGGCGGTGCGCTCCGCCGGGAGATCGGCCCAGGTGACCCAGTGGTCCATCTGGAAGGCGATCCCGGCCCAGGCCCCCCAGATCGCCAGCACGGCCATCGCCCCTGTCCAGAGCACCAGCCGCGGTGACAGCGACAGCGCCGACAGGGCCAGCAGGAAGAAAAACACGACGATCCCGTAGACGCGAAAGACGAAGATCTGCGGCACCTCGCCGTGCAGCGATAGCGGGATCGTCACGGCGGCCACGGCCACCAGGCCCATGTCAAGCGCCACGAACGCAAATCGCATCCACTGGCGATCGGCATCGCGGACCACCAGCAAGCGGTAGGCCAATCCGATCACCAGGAACACCGACAGTGCAACGGCGCCGAACCAGCCCGCTTCCAGCCCCTGGGTTCCGAGTGCATAGATCATCATGAGCGCGACGACGGTGTTGCGCACCATCAGCACGATCCGCAGCCCTGCACGCTCGGTCCGGGCGAGGGTTGCGTCCGTGTCGGTTTTTCTCTGCTGGGCACACATAGAGGTTCAAGTGGCGCGGCGAGGCCAGTCCGGCAAGGCGAGACAGGGTGAGCAAGCAGTGAGCCGCGCCCTTGACTGTGGCGCTCGACTTCTCACTGCCACGACGCCAAAACTGATGCGCCGACCGGATATGCACGCCCGATGCTGGATGGTGCGGTGCCGGTCGAGGGGAAAGACGACATGGATGAGAACGACGGCGCGGTATTCCGCCTGGTGACCCGGCATCTCTACTTCGATGACCCGGGCGATGGGTTCGAGATCCTGCCCGAGCGCGAGCACGCCATGGCGCTGCGCAGGGCCCACTTGAGCCTGTGGGAGGTTCCCGGTGGGGTCGCGCTCATGCCAAGAATGCTCGACGCCCGGATGCCGGAGGAACCCGTGAACTTCAGGATCTGGCCTAAACACCGCGAAGCGTTCGCGCTGACACGGTGCCAGACAAACGACGATCCAGTCATCAAGAGCTTCAGGATGGAGAGCGGCGAGCACGCCGTGGCAACCATAGATGAGGCGTCACTGTCGGCGTCGGAAGGCGAGCAGGTGATCCTAGTCCAGGTGATTGGCAGCCCGATGAACGCATCGCTGACGCTGGAGTTTGAGCCGGTCGAGGCCCATGTTACCTTCGTGCTCGTCGGTCTTGACGGTCTCGCCGAAGGGACCGAGGTCTGGGTCAGCGACCGCGACAATAAACTCGGCTTTCCTCAAGTCGGGGTCGAGCAGATATCCGAAGGCGTCGAGGCCCACGTCGTGCGCTCGGATGGGACGCTGAGCCTCCGGCAATCCGGCTGGGGTGGTCGGTTCACGCTGCACATCGGAGATACGGAAATCGTGCTGCCCGAGCCATCGCCCGACAACATGCGAAAATTCGGGGGTGCGGCCCCGGAGGCCGCCATGTACTTTTTTCTGTAGCGCGCCCTTGTCTCGCTACCCAGGGGACGGTGCTTGTCTGGGTTTCTCGGTCGGGCTGGGTGCCCGGCGCGAGGGAAACCGAGGGGAGACAGGGCCGGAAGAAACCTCCCGGCCCAGGCAGGATTAACTTGCGATTGCGGCAGGCGCTATTTTCTTGCGCCGTGCGGCCAGCCCGATCAGCCACAAGGCCCCCAGCAGCAGCGGTAGCGTTGCGGGCAGTGGGATCACCGTCGGTGTGAAGAACTGTTGCGGCGATTGTCCTGTGGACGTCGCGAAGCTAAAATCCGGCGCGTTTCTCACGCCAACCTGGACGATACCGGGCAAGACGGAGCTTTCAGTGATAGCAAAGCTGGAGTCCGTTACAGAGGGCGCTGTGTTTGACCCGCCGAAAGATCTAAATGATGCTTGGGTGATCACGCCTCCTGCGACGT
Organism: Pseudomonadota bacterium; assembly: GCA_039033215.1. Lineage (GTDB taxonomy): Bacteria > Pseudomonadota > Alphaproteobacteria > Rhodobacterales > Rhodobacteraceae > Thermohalobaculum. The sequence goes on from JBCCDA010000027.1 coordinate 23,269, forward strand.
CCCAACTGTTTCTGTTTGGGCTCCCAACATACTCGCCAACCCCGAAACCCGCCGTGTTGGTTAGAATCTCGACACTGGTCGCGGCTTGACCGCTCATGTTGTCTCGCAGACCGCGGACGATGCCAGTTACGCTACCTCCCCCCGCAACAGACGAGTTTGTAAAACTGAAGTTGAAGTCGATCATGGTGACCGCCCGGGCCGGTAGTGTTGCCATGATCACGATTGCTGCGACTGTCACGAATGTTCTGAACTGCATCTCACCTTGCCCCATTCACCCAAACTAAAATGTTATATTATTATAGTAACTGACTGGCCAACGGCAGTCAAACTTAGGCGCGATTCTGCTCCTCCGGGCGCGTGATGTTGCGCCCCTGAGTTGTCCAGCGTTGGTTTGAGTGTTCTGTTTGGGGAAAGTCCGGCCCCGGAACGATGCCCGGGGCCGGCATAGGTCAGACGTACCTCAGACGAGCCTCATCCCGCGATCGAAAGAGGGGCGGTCTTCTTGCGCCGCACGATCAGCTTGTTGAGCGCGTGGACATAGGCCCGGCAGCTCGCGACGACCGTATCCGTATCGGAGGACTGGGCGCTGACCAGTTTCCCGTCTTCGCGCATCCGGACGCTGACGGTGGCCTGCGCGTCGATGCCTTCAGTGACAGCATGGACCTGGTAGAGTTCCAGCTCGCCCCGGTGCTCCACCAGCGCGTTGACTGCGGCAAAGGCTGCGTCCACTGGGCCATCGCCTTCTGAGGTATGCCGCACTTCCTTGCCATCGATTTCCAGCACGATATCCGCGGATTGCGGGGCCTCGGTCCCGCAGATCACACGCAGGAACTTCAGCTTGATGTGCTCGGCGCCCGCATCGGCCGTCTGTTCTTCCACCAGCGCCAGGATGTCGTCGTCGAAGACCTCCTTCTTGCGGTCGGCCAGCGCCTTGAAGCGGACGAAGAGCTCCTTCAGCTGGTTGTCGCCGACATCGATGCCCATGTCCGACAGCTTTGACTTCAGCGCATGGCGGCCGGAGTGCTTGCCCATGGCGAGCGTCGACTCGGTCAGGCCGACGGACTCGGGCGTCATGATCTCGTAGGTCTGCGCATTCTTGAGCATGCCGTCCTGGTGGATGCCCGCCTCGTGCGCAAAGGCGTTCTTGCCGACGACCGCCTTGTTGTACTGCACCGGGAAACCTGTGACGCCGCTGACCAGGCGCGAGGCCTGCATGATCCGGGTCGTGTCGATCGCCGTCTCGAACGGCATGATGTCGCCGCGCACCTTCAGCGCCATCACGACTTCTTCCAAGGCCGTGTTGCCGGCGCGCTCGCCCAGGCCGTTGATCGTACATTCGATCTGCCGGGCGCCCGCGATCACCGCCGCCAGCGAGTTCGCCGTCGCCATGCCCAGGTCATTGTGACAATGGGTCGAGAACGTCACATTCTCAGACCCTTGGACGCGTTCCTTCAGCATTCGAATGAGGTCCGCGGACTCCAGCGGGGCCGTGTATCCGACCGTATCGGGGATGTTGATCGTCGTCGCACCGTTCTCAATGGCCGTCTGGACGGCCGTCACCAGAAACTCGCGGTCCGACCGGGTCGCGTCCTCGGGTGACCACTGCACGTCCTCGACCATGGAGCGCGCGTGGGAGACCGAGGCTTCGATCTGCTTCAGCACCTCGTCCCGGGTCATCTGGAGCTTGTACTCCATGTGCAGATCCGAGCACGCGATGAAGGTGTGGATACGCGGCTTCCTGGCATGCTTCAGCGCGGCGAAGGCCCGGTCGATATCGCCCAGGGGCGAGCGTGAGAGGCCGCACACCGTGGCGTTCTGGACGATCTTCGAGACTTCTGTCACCGCTTCGAAATCGCCTTCCGAGGCAATGGGAAAGCCCGCCTCGATGATATCAACGCCCATCTCGTCCAGAAGCTTGGCGATCTGCAGCTTTTCGGCCAGCGTCATGGAGGCGCCGGGCGATTGTTCGCCATCGCGCATGGTCGTGTCGAAAATCTTCACGCGGTCCTTGTCGGACGCAACGGATGTCTGGTCAGTCATGAGAGGTTCCTATCGGGGTTCGGGTCTGGTTGGGCGGCGCTCTTCGAAGTCCCTCCGAGGGCGGCGCCGCAGACCCGGCGCCCTCAGAGGCCGATAAGAAGGAGGAGCCCGCCAAGGGGCAGGTCGGTCGGAACAACGATGCGCGTCTGCGTATCCATGGCGGCAGTATACCGCACGAATGATTAAAGAAAAGCGCGAAGTGGCGGGGCACTGTGACAGACATCACAGCCTGGAACACGCCGATCGCCGGAGTCTGCCCGGGCAACCAGGAGACACGACCCATGACCCGCATCGCCGCCCAAATCTATCTCGTGAACACGTTCTTGCCCATCTTGCTCGCTGCGGTGTTGGTCTTTGCCGGGTGGCAAAGCTACCGCGCGTATGTCGAATTGTTGGCCGAACCGGTCGCCAGACTGGAGGCGAAAGCCGCTGCGGTGCAGGCCGAGTTCAACACTGCCGTGGCCCGGGTCGATGCGACGCGCAAGGTCTTGATGGCCAAAGGCGAGGAGGTCGAGCGCGCCCTCGACCGTGCGGCCGCGCCCTTCGAGGCGGTGGCCGGTGCGGTTGGGGCGGTTGCCGATGCGGCGATCGCGATCAATGTCCCGAAGCCGGGTCTGGTGAAGAAGGACGTGAACTGGCCGAACGGTAAACCGGTGAAGTTGGGTCCCTGGCGCGCCCGGATCATCACGTTGAGCTTCAGCGGTCACCACAAACTGCGCGTCGGATTGCCAAAGCCGGTCAAGACAGCGTTCTCGAAGATCGGAGCAGCTTTTGGGCAGTTGGGTGCCGTCACAAAGCCCTTGGGCGAAATGGCCGCGGCCGTGAAGGCCATGGGGCCGGATCTCGCCCCGCTGCAAGCACGCGCAGCGGAACTGCAGGCCGAACTAGAGAAGGCCCGTGATGCGCTTCTCAAAGCACGCGCCGCACTGGATCCTGTGGTGAACGTTGTCGTCTGGTCGGCCCTGGTGATCGGTCCCTGGCTGGTGATTTCCTACCTCTCCTGGGTCTGGCTGCGGCTCCGCCGCTGGCGGGTGCTCCTGGCCGGTGGGGTTGCGTGACGCAGTCAAACGCTGGCGCGTCGGGCACTGAACGCAAGAGCAAGCAGGGTCAGCGTGCCGCCCGCAGCATACCAGGTCAGCACTGACTGGATCTCGGGATACGAGAGCGTGGTCTCACCGGTCGCGGTCTGTGCTGCTCCGATCATCGTGGTCGCGAGGATCAAGCGACCCGCGAAGCTCTTGATTGACAGAAACGTCGCACGGCCCTCATCGGCCAAGAGCGGTTGGACGCGCGCCACGATAAATGCTTTGGACAAGGCATCCGGGACCATGCGGAGCAGCAACACCCCGATCACGAGCACGTCGTTCGAGACCGCCAGCACGGCGCAGAGCGCTATCTGCATCGCAAAGGCAAAGAGCAGCAGTGCTGCAAGCCCGACACGATCCCGAAGGCCTGGCCCCGCCCACGAGACGGCGATCGAGACGAGCATCATGCCAGCGACCACGGTCCCACTTATGATGGGGGCCTCCGCATCTGCGCCCGTGGCGCTCAGCGCTTCCTGAATGAACGGTTGGCCGAAGACGAATGGCACGTGGCTGAAGACGTACATCGCCAGACCGAGCACGAAGAGCCAGATGAGCACGGGCTTGGACAGGGCAACACGAACAGACCGGAACTGACTGATGGGGGGCATTCCCAGTTGTCCGGTACCGCGTCGCTGCTCGACCATTGCAAAGGCGAGAAAAGCTGAGACGGCGCCTGCAAGGGTTGTCGTCAGGTACGGGAGTGCGGGGTCCATAAGGGCCATGGCGCCGCCAGCCACGGCAGAAACCGCCAGTGCCGCGAAGGATGCACGCCAGGCAACCAGCTCGTGATGCTCGATCTCCTCTTCGCGGTCCACGTGCTTGAGCGATTCGTATAGCAGCGCGCTGTCGGTCCCCGAGACCAGCGCCATCCCGGCGCCCAGAAATACCTGTCCCGCCGCGAAGATCCAGAAATCACCCCCCAGCGCGAGCGCGCCCGTGCCGACGGTGCATGCAAGCGTCGAGAGGATGAGGGTAGGGCGACGCCCGACACGGTCCGACAGTGCCCCGGACGGGACTTCCAGCGCGGTGGTCGCGATGTCGTAGACGGCATAGAGCAGGATCGCCTCGGCTGGCGAGAGTGCTGCCTGGAAATAGAGGAACCAGACGCCCTGCCAGAAGATCAGACCTCGGCAGAACTGAAACCAGGGATAGAGGCGGATGTTGCGGGCCATGGACACTCGGGGGTGGGGCGCGTTTCTCTAGACCGGGAAATGGCCGGCGTCGATAGGGCAGACCATTGAGACCGCCGTTGTCTGACCGGTTGTATGAGGCTCAAACGGGTGGCCGATGCGTCTTTGTGGGCAAGGAACCTCCCGTAGTGCCCAACACGGGCGCGCCAAGAGGCCTGCCTGCGCGTCGAGTGCTCAGCTATCAGGCAAGGACTTTCGCCCGAATGGGTTTCAACCGGCGACACTTTATGCCCGCATCATCAACTGCGCGCTTCAGCCGATCACTGAAGAAAAGGCGTCTGTCCATCATCTCATCGGCCCAGAGGTCGACGCCTTCTGCCGCATGCGCGCGCACCGCGAGCATGTCTTCTATGCCGTCCTCGCTCCACGGCGTAGTGGGCCGCGGTTCAGTTTCACCGGCGAAGACAAATTGCTTGATACTTTCCGACTCCTCGGGGACCAGAGCGGACTTTGTCTCGGTGACATGCAATACGCAGTAGGCCGGATATGCACTTAGCGACTTGCCGTTAGAGCGGTATATTGGCACCTCATTGAGGAGAGTGCTGCCCAAGTTAAACTGCTGAAGAAGCTCGCGAAACTTCGCTGATATGACGAGAAAGTTACCTGCTATAGTGAAAGCATCGATCATCGATGGACTGATCTTGCTGTAGCCTTTATCAAATCTAAGAGACTGAATAATATTCCCATTCGGCTCTGGCTGCCATCGGAAGTAGTATGTTTTATAAACAACATCGCTATTTCGAAGTTCGCCATCAAGCTCTTGAGGCTGATCAATGGCCATCCGATAGTCTAGCCATTGGCCTGCATCAATATCAGTAAATTTTCGCGTGTACCAGATGGTCGGTAAATCGCCAGGAGAGCAGAACTCTGACTTCATTGCTGAAATGCCTCAAATCGAGCGACACAATCAGTGGACGCTCACGATCGCCATAGTTTCACCAGCCAAGGATCGGACGTGCTATCAGGGCTGTCAATTCGCCTCGGTGTCCGATTGGGGTGGATCGGCCGGGCGGTCTCGCTGGCCGTCGACCCAGTATCCTTTGAACTCGGCCCCGGAGGCGTAGACCATCTCGCCGAACCCGTGCTGGCGGCCGTTCAGGAAGTTGCCTTCGTAGACGTCTCCGTTTGGATACCGGGCGACGCCTTCCCCGTGCATCTCGCCGTCTTTCCAGTCGCCTTCGTAGATGAACCCGTCGGCCAGTGTCAGCATGCCCTTGCCTTCGGGTTCTCCGTCGACGAACTGACCTTCGTAGATGGCGCCATCGGGATAGGTGAACTTGCCCTTGCCCTGTTTCTCTCCGGCCTGCCAATCGCCCTCGTAGATGTGCCCGTCGGCATAGGTCATGGTGCCGGAGCCCTGGAACTTGGCATCGACGAAAGCGCCTTCGTAGACGGAGCCGTTGGCGTAGTTGGCGATGCCTAAGCCCGTTATCACTCCGTCGGTCCATTCGCCTTCGTAGAACCCGCCGTCAGGATAGGTGATCTTTCCCTGGCCCTGCGGCGTGCCGTCGACGAATTGGCCATCGTAGGCCGAGCCATCGAGGTACATCGCCTTGCCCTTGCCTTCGATCCTGCCTTCGACCCACTCGCCGGAATAGACGTAGCCGCCCGCGCCGGTGAACGTGCCGGTCCCGTGGCGCTCGCCGTTTTGGAACTCGCCTTCATATCGATCGCCCGCGGCGTAGAGGGCCAGACCCTTGCCATGGCGCTTGCCGTCCTTGAACTCTCCTTCGTAGCGGTCGCCGTTGGCATAGGTCGCCTCTCCCGTGCCGGTGATCTGGCCATCGGCCCAGGTGCCGGCATAACTGAAGCCATCGGGCAGAGAGATTGTGCCGGTCCCGGCCCGCAACCCATCGACGAACTCGCCTTCGTAGACGGCGCCATCGGGATAGGTGACCGTGCCTGAGCCGTGCTGTTTGCCGTCTTTCCATTCGCCCTGGTAGCGATACCCGTTATCGCGGATCATAACGCCTTCGCCATGGTGGGCTGAGTTCAGAAAACCGCCCTCGTAGGTCATGCCGTTGGGGTAAGTCGCTTTGCCCTGACCCTGGATGACGCCCTCGGCCCACTCCCCTTCGTAGGAGCCGCCATTCGCGTAGACGATCTTGCCGTTACCGTGGGGCACGCCATCCGCAAAGGACCCGACGTAGACCGATCCGTTGGGGAACTGTGCTCGACCTTCTCCCTGGATGACGCCTTCGACCCACTCGCCCGTATACTCGTATCCATCCGGCGCGGTGTAGGTTCCCTGACCGTGCTGCCGACCGTCCTTGAACTCACCTTGGTACACCGCCCCGGAATCGTACTCCTTGGTCGCGACCTGCGAGTTGGACTGTCCGAGCGCTGGCCCGGCGGCTGCCATGATGGCTGTCAATGACAGCGCTGCTGCGTAGCGGACCATTCGATCAGTTTCCTGTACTCATCATGCCTTAGGCTTTCTATTTCACGGTCGGACCAGTACGACCCTATCCGACAAACGCCCCGTCACGAAAGGTCCCCTCGAACCGGGTACCATCGGGGTAGATGGCGACGCCGTCACCGGTGATCCCACCTGCATCCCAGGTTCCTTCGTAGACAAATCCGTCAACCCCGCGGTACGTGCCCTGGCCGTGGCGGGCGCCAGCGACGAAGCCGCCGGTGTAGGAGCCGCCGTTTGCATAGGTGGCGGTGCCTTGGCCTTCGCGCACGCCGTTGACGAAGGTTCCCTCATAGGTGTCGCCGTTGGGATACGTCGCGGTGCCCTGACCAGTGATCTGATCGGCGGTGAACTCGCCTTCGTAAAAGAAGCCATCCGGCAGGACGATTCTGCCGCGGCCTGCGGCCTGACCGTCCACGAACTCGCCTTCGTAGATGGCGCCGTTCGGATACATCGCCTTGCCGTGTCCCTGCTGCGCGCCGTCGACCCAATCACCGTCATAGGTGTAGCCGTCCAGCCGGGTGACCTTCCCCCGACCGTGGTGGCGCGAGCCTATGAAGCCGCCTGTGTAAACAAGACCACTCGCGTACCGGGCAGTTCCCTGGCCTTCGATTCGTCCGTCGGTCCAGGTTCCTTCGTACGAGCCCCCATCGGCATAGAGGATCTTGCCGAGCCCGCTTGGCTTGCCGTCCCGAAACTCGCCCGTGTAGACAGAACCGTCGGCAAAGCGCGCACTGCCCTCGCCCTCAATCCGGCCATCGACCCACATGCCGGTGTATTGGTAGCCGTCAGGTGTCTGGAAGGTTCCGGTCCCATGCTGTTTTCCGTTGCGGATTTCACCCTTGTAGGTCGCACCGGAGTCGAAGGTGATCAGCGTGCCTTCAACCTCGGCGGTACCCGGAGCTGGTGCGGCGACGGATGAGGCCTGATTGTCGACCGGTGTCGCTGATGACGACTCTGCTCCGTCCAGCAAGGTGTCAGGGTCAAGCGCCGCCAGATCGATTCCAACGTCTGCGCACCCCGTCAGAAGGCCGAAGCACGCGAGCGCCGCTGCCACCTGTTTCATCGTCCGACCCGCCCGAGGCGGAAGGTGCTCGTCTTGATCGATCACAGCCAAAACCTAAGATCTGCCCGCAGGTGATACTACTCGGGACGGCCTTTCGCCAAGTCCCCGAAAATGGGGAGGCTGGCGGAACTTGCGGGCCGCGGCAGCACCGCGTAGACCCCTGCCGTGAACAACCCCCGAGGCTCCATGTCCGCGCCAGACCATCTCCGCATTGCCCTCGTCCAGGCCAACCCTGTCGCCGGGGACATCATGGGCAACCTCGCGAAGGCTCAGGCCGCCCTGGCAGAAGGGGAGGCGCAGGGGGCGCACCTGGTGTTGCTCCCGGAAATGTTCCTCTCCGGCTACCAGGTGTTCGACCTGTCGGTCCGTCCGGCGTTCCTGCGCGATTGTCAGACGGCGGTCGAGATCCTGGCCGCAGCGACAAAACCCGGCGGTGCCGCGATCGCAATCGGCGCGCCGATTCCCGGGAGTACGACGGAGCCAGGTCAGGACCATGCCGGTGCTTACAACGCCGTAATGCTCTGTCAGGACGGCGCGATCCGAACGACCTTTCGCAAGCACCATCGCCCGAACTATGGGGTCTTCGACGAGAAGCGACTCTACCTCGAAGGGCCAGCACCGGGGCCAATCTCGATCAACGGATGCCGCGTCGGTATCCCGATCTGCGAGGATATGTGGTTCCCGGACGTCGCCGAGACGCTTGAGGAAGCGGGCGCCGAAGTGCTTCTGGTACCGAACGGCTCTCCCTATAACCGCGGCAAGCATGATGTTCGTATTGGCCACATGGTCGCTCGGAGCGTCGAGACAGGCCTTCCCGTCGTCTATCTGAACCTGATCGGGGGACAGGACGATCAAGTGTTCGATGGCGGCTCGTTCGCGTTGAACCCGGGTGGAAAACTGGCCGCACAGATGCCGTTCTTCGACGAGGCGACGCGGATGCTGGACATCCACCGGACACCGGACGGCTGGCGGATCGCAGACAGCGAGCTGGAGCCGGTTCCCGAACCATGGGCGCTCGACTACCGTGCGATGGTCGAGGCGACCCGGGACTATGTGCTGAAGTCAGGGTTCTCCAAGGTTGTCCTCGGCCTATCCGGCGGGATCGATTCCGCTATCGTCGCCACTGTCGCGGTGGACGCCTTGGGTCCCGACAACGTGCGCTGCATCAGACTGCCATCGAAGTACTCCTCCGAGGGATCACTTAGTGATGCCGAGGATCTGGCGGCGCGGATAGGCTGTACGTTGCAGACAGTTCCCATCGCCGCGGGCGTCGAGGCAATCGAGGCGACGCTGGAGCCGATCTTTGCCGGGACGGAGCCGGGGACAACGGAAGAGAACCTTCAGTCCCGTCTGCGTGGTCTCTTTCTGATGGCCGTCTCCAACAAGTTTGGCGAGCTGCTCCTGACAACCGGCAACAAGTCCGAGGTCGCGGTCGGCTACTGTACGATCTATGGTGACATGAACGGGGCCTACAACCCGATCAAGGACCTCTATAAAACCCGTGTGTTCGAGTGCTGTCGCTGGCGCAATCAGACTCACCAGCCCTGGATGAAGGGTCCGGCGGGCGAGGTGATCCCGCTCAACATCTTGCAGAAACCGCCGTCTGCGGAGCTCCGGCCCGATCAGACGGATCAGGACACGCTGCCGCCCTATGACGTGCTGGACGAGATCCTGCGCCAGCTGGTGGAAGAACAGCTCAGCACCGAAGAGATCATCGCCGACGGGTTCGACCGGGATACCGTCATGCAGGTCCAGCACCTTCTTTACATCAACGAGTACAAGCGCTTCCAATCGGCACCCGGCGTGAAGCTGACCGATCGGGCCTTCTGGCTGGACCGGCGCTACCCGATCGTGAATCGTTGGCGCGACCGGTCGTAGCTGTCTGGCTTGGAGAGTCTCGCGGAAGATGACCAGATATGGAATGCGAATGACACGCCTCGCCATAGTCGGCGCATCGTTGCTTGCCGCCAGTGCATGCGTTGGGCCGTCCGAGAGCTTTGTGACCACCATAACAGTCGATGAGAGCTTCCGAACCGTGGGTGGGGCGTTCGATTCCGGCCCCGTCATCTACGTAGTTGCAAAGGCGGTCGAAATTGGGGGCCTGACGGGCGCGTGCGCCCTTTGGACGACGCAATCCACCAACGGCAGCGTTCTGTATGAGTTCGAGAACGCAGCTCAGGCGATCCGTCTTGACTTCGATGGTGAGACACTGATCCACGGTGTCAGCTCGTTTCCTCGCGTTAGCTACCAGCCTTCGGTCCTGGGCGAGACGGCAAGCTGCAAACTAACGGATCGACCGTGGCAAAAGGGCGATGAGGAGCAATCGGTCGACATTGTGGTGACGCGATACCAAAATCGACCAAGCAGGGAGGTGCTGGTTCGATTTGGGCCCGCTGAGCTCCCGACCCTGACGCAATGAGACTGCAAGTGGTTGGAGATGGTGTTGCGTTCTGGTTGGCCACCTCGGCACCACTGAGCCCAGCAAAGACCATGCGACTGAAGATGAACTGATGCAGCAAGCATATTCTGTTGTGACCGCTGGACGCTACAAGCTGCTTCTGGCGTTCGAGCTTGTGCTGGGTGCAGGCGCGGTAGCGTGGTTCGTGCTGACCGATGCCGACGTCTCAGCATGGTGCGGAGAGGACAGCGCGGTTTGTGACCGTATGCAGTACGCGGTGTACTTCGGGCTCCTTGTCGTTCTGCTCGTCGCGGTACCGCTTGGGCTCTCCGGGATGATCGGGCAGATCCGGCGCGATGGCATGGAGCTGGTCGCGACCGAGTACGAGCTGAAGTTTGGCCGGGGCGGCCGTTGGGAGGGGCCATTGGCCTGGCATCGGATCAAGACGTTCGGGTTGGACCGCGGTCTGCTCGGCCCCCGAATCGGCATCGATCTGCGCGATCCGGAGCGCGTGATTGATGACTTCGGGCGTCCTTTGGGTCCGATCGAGGATTGGCGGATGAAACGCGGCGGCCCCACGATCACGATCTCGGGCTTTGCACTGGGTGCCCCGATCGAAGAGGTCTACGCAAAGCTCGAAGTCCTGCGGAGCAACGCCCGATGAGCCGAGTTCCGAAGACAAAGTCAAAGCTCGAGGCCTTGCGCGCGAGGCAGAAGGCGCCGCCCGAGGTTACGTTCAATGCAGCCCCAGGCACGCGACTGCTTGCGGGCGGCATGTGTGCGATCCTCGCCGGCATGTTCCTGATCCACCAGACCCAGATCGACGGCCTGGCTCCGTTTCTACGGGCAGGGTCGGCGCTGATCGCGGCGTTCTTCGCCGTCCTTGCATGGTACTTCATCCGGCGGGGTTCGCGGCGAGGACCAGTCCTGCACCTGGACAAGCATGGGTTCGGGATGGCGCTCGGCTTCAATGGCTGGATCGAGATGCCCTGGGACGAGGTCGAGGCCTTTCGTTACTGGGAGCCGACCGGGATAGCCTTTCTCGTCAAGCGACGTCAGTCGCGCTGGGTCGGTATCGTGCTGCGCCATGGTCTGAAACGCGAGACGCTCACCTGGGATCAGCACTTCGAGATTCGGCTCAATACGATCCACAATCGCCCCGGGCTCTGCATTCTGCACCCGTTCGTTGACGCATCCATCCTTGACGTGCTGCAGGCGTTCAAGGATCACGCGCCGCGAGAGCTGGACGATTACGAATGGATGTCCCGATGACCGTTACCCGTTTTGCGCCGTCCCCGACCGGGTATCTGCATGTCGGCAACCTGCGGACGGCGGTGCTCAACTGGTTGCTTGCACGCAAGAACGGCGGGACGTTCATCCTGCGCATCGACGATACGGATCCCGAGCGCTCGCGCGAAGAATATGCGGATCAAATCCGCCGCGATCTCGAGTGGCTTGGGCTGACCTGGGACCGGGAAGAACGACAGTCTTCGCGGTTGGAGCGGTATCATGCAGCAGCGGACCGGCTGCGTGAGGCCGGGCGGCTCTACGAATGCTTCGAGACCCCGACCGAGCTTGATCTGAAGCGCAAGAAGCAACTCGCGGCGGGGCGCCCCCCGGTCTACGACCGCTCGGCTCTGCAGCTGTCCGATGCCAGTAAAGCAACGCTGCGCGCGGACCGCGGACCCGGACACTGGCGGTTTCTTCTCGACCGCGTGGAAGTGCGCTTCCGCGACCTGATCCGCGGAGACCAGCGGATCGATGCGGCGTCGTTGTCCGATCCTGTCCTGATCCGTGCGGATGGACAGTTTCTTTACACGCTGGCGTCGGTCGTCGATGATTCGGACATGGGCGTTACGCATGTCGTGCGCGGGGCGGACCATGTGACCAACTCGGGCACCCAGACGCAGATCTTCCAGGCGTTGGATGCCGAGCCGCCGTTGATGGCGCACAATTCGCTGCTCACGGATGCCGATGGCGGCGCACTGTCCAAACGCCTGGGTACGCTGGCGCTGAAGGACCTGCGCGATCAGGGGATCGAGCCGATGGCGCTGGTTGCCTACATGGCCCGACTGGGGTCGTCGCTGCCGGTAGAAGTGATCACTGATCCCACCGTTCTGATTGATACGTTCGAGATTGGGCAGTTCGGATTGGCACCTACCAAGTTTGACCCCGCCGACTTGGCGCAGCACTCGGCCAAGACGCTGCGATCGCTGTCATATGAGGCCGTGAAGTCGCGCCTTAGCGACGCTGGCGTGCCGTCGGATATGGCACCGGCGCTTTGGGAGGCCGTTGGCCCCAACCTCGATCGCTTCGATGAGATCGCGGAGTGGTGGGCGCTCTGCCGGCACGGTACCGATCCTGTTGTCGATCCTGAGGATGCGGCCTACGTGAAGGAAGCGATCGGTATGCTTCCTGACCGACCTTGGGACACCGATACGTGGGGTGCCTGGACCGCCGCGCTGAAGGAGGCAACCGGGCGAAAGGGCAGGGGGCTCTTCCAGCCGTTGCGCAAGGCATTGACCGGTCGAGCGCATGGTCCGGACATGGCGCTGTTGCTACCACTCCTCCAACGTGCTGGGGACGGATAGGAAACGGTTTGCAAACGAAGGTGTGCTAGACGTCTCGGCGTCAGTAGATCGAAGGGCTCGTTATGCTTTCCTCCACCGTATCCCCTATCGACGTGTCCGTACCGTTCGCTGAAATCGTGGACCGGTTGGGCGCCTTCGGGATCGGGCCCGACAGCGTTGAGGTGGATGAGCAGGGCCGCGTCGTTCTCGGGGTGGCGGAGATGTTGCGAGTTCTCGAGATCGAGGCCCATACCGGCTTTCGCTCTCCCTATGCGCTTGGGCGCGCGCTTGACGAAAGACGGCGCTACTCGGATCTGGGTATTCTTGCGATCCGGCTCGATCTCGGCTCCCTGTGCGATACCCACAAGCCCGAGCAAGTGGATGGGATCCTCCGTCGCCTCTCTGCTACGGTGCGGGAGCTCGATGCTTGTTATCGGTGTATCGACACCACTCTCGTTATGTTGCTGCCTGAGACCGGCACCCGACCAGACATCCTGGCCGCGGCAGCCCGGATCCAGGAAGCACTGAAGTCCATGTCCATCAGGGCGGACATCGGTTGTTCCGCGACTGTGTATCAGGAAGGCGCCCACGGTCACGAATACCTTGGGTCGGCGTTTGTGGCCCTGGTCGATGCAATCTCGGCGCCCGACGGGATCGCGTTCGTCCAGGTCTGAGGTTGACCTCACCCAGGAACGGGCGTACTTCCCTCACCATGAACACTGTGCTGATCATCTGCGAGATTTGCATTACCCGCTGACATAGGTCCGCGGCGGTGTTTCATTTATCATGACAATCCACTAGGCCGACCGCGGACATACTCCGAGGGCATGAGGCCATGGACAACACGTCACCTGAAATCAAGCTGACCAACACCCGCACGCGGCAGAAGGAGGTCTTCCGGCCGATCGATGCATCGAACGTCCGGATGTATGTCTGTGGACCGACTGTCTACGACCGCGCGCATATCGGGAACGCACGGCCCGTCGTTGTGTTCGATGTGCTCTACCGGCTGCTGCGGCATGTGTACGGCGCCGAACAAGTCACGTACGTGCGCAACTTCACGGACGTCGATGACCGGATCATCGAGCGCGCGGTCGCCACGAAGTCGGCCTCCGAGACGCTTGAGGACGCAACCCGGCGTATCACCGACGAAACGATCGGCTGGTATCACCAGGATATGGACGCATTGGGGGCACTTCGGCCTGACAACGAGCCTCGCTGCACCGAGTACATTCCGCCGATGGTGAAGATGAGCGAGGAACTCATCGCCAAGGGTTTTGCCTATGCGGCTGAGGGCCATGTGCTCTTCTCCGTCGAGGCCTTCGAGCAATACGGCGCGTTGTCCGGACGGTCGGTCGACGACATGATCGCGGGGGCCCGGGTCGAGGTCGCACCCTACAAGAAGAATCCTATGGATTTCGTGATCTGGAAGCCCTCGACCGACGAGCAACCCGGCTGGGACAGTCCCTGGGGCCGCGGCAGGCCCGGATGGCACATAGAGTGCTCGGCCATGGCGCGTGAATTGTTGGGAGAGGTTTTTGACATCCACGCCGGTGGGATCGATCTGCAATTTCCCCATCATGAAAACGAGTTGGCGCAATCCTGCTGCGCCCACGACACGGACGTGATGGCGAACTACTGGCTGCACAATGAGATGCTGCGGGTGGAAGGAGAGAAGATGTCCAAGTCGCTGGGCAACTTCTTCACCGTGCGGGATCTGCTGGATCAAGGGATCCCGGGCGAGGTGATCCGTTTCGTGTTGTTGTCGACGCACTATCGCCAGCCGCTGGACTGGACCGGACGACGGGTGGAGGAAGCGCGCAAGCGGTTGGTGCGCTGGTACCGAAAGACCGATGGCGTCGATGCCGAGGACCGGATGTCGGCGCGGGTGGAGGCAGCGCTGACCGATGACCTCAACACCCACCTCGTGTTCTCCGAGATGGATCAGATGTCCGCGCCTGCCCTCAAGGCTACGCTGCGTGTAATGGGTTTCCCGGACGCCGAGTCTGTGGACTGGTGGCGTGCGGATCAGGAGATCCTTGTCGGTGTGTCGTCAGATCCCGGCGGAGGCTTGACCGAAGCGCAGACGTTGCTGGACGACCTTTTGAGGAAGTGGCAGCACCTCCGGGATGCGAAGGACTATCAAGCAGCGGACGCGCTCAAGGCTGCTTTGGGCGGCCTGGGTGTTGAAGTTCGTGCCTCGGCAGACGGTCCACAGGCTGCTTTCACGGCCCGAACGGATCTCGATCCCGCGAAGCTGGAGGCGTTGAAATGAACCTCCAGGCCAAGCCCTCCGCAGAACCGAAGACCGCGAAGGCTGAACGTGAGCGCCTGTACCTGTTCGATACCACGCTGCGAGATGGCCAGCAGACCCAGGGCGTAGACTTCTCGGTCGCCGACAAGACCAGGATCGCCCAGGCGCTCGACGACATCGGTGTCGACTACATCGAAGGGGGGTGGCCGGGTGCCAACCCGACCGACTCGGACTTTTTTGCGCAGGCGCCAAGCACCCGCGCGAAGTTCCTCGCCTTCGGAATGACCAAACGGGCCGGGCGCTCAGCAGCCAACGACGAAGTACTGGCCGAAGTGGTCAATGCCGGGACGCAAACCGTGTGCCTTGTCGGTAAGGCCCACGATTTCCACGTGACCGAGGCGTTGGGGATTGAGTTGCCCGAAAACCTCGAAAACATCCGGGCGTCGTTTCGTCACCTGACAGACCTCGGTCGGGAGGCGATCTACGACGCCGAGCACTTCTTCGATGGCTGGAAGGCCAACCGTGACTATGCGCTCGAGTGTCTGCAGGCCGCGCTGGACGGCGGCGCCCGCTGGGTGGTGCTCTGCGACACGAACGGCGGTACACTGCCAAGCGAGATTGGCGAGATCGTGTCCCGGGTCTGTCAGCATGTCCCGGGCGACCGGGTCGGGATCCACACGCACAACGATACCGAAAATGCCGTGGCGGGCAGCCTGGCCGCGGTCGAGGCTGGCGTCCGGCAAGTCCAGGGCACGCTCAACGGGCTTGGCGAGCGTTGCGGGAATGCCAACCTGACGTCCCTGATCCCGACGCTCGTGCTGAAACCAAAGTACGCAGATCGCTTCGAGACAGGCGTGAACGCAGCGGCCCTGCCAAAGCTCCGCGCCGCGTCCCTGATGCTGGACGAGATCCTGAACCGCGTACCGGATCGGCAGGCGCCCTATGTCGGCGCGGCCGCGTTCGCGCACAAGGCGGGTCTGCATGCCTCGGCCATCGTGAAGAATCCGGCGACCTACGAACATGTCGATCCTGCATGCGTAGGCAACGAGCGTGTGATCCCGATGTCGAACCAGGCTGGGCGGTCAAATCTGATCGACCGTCTGGCCAAGGCCGGGATTGCTGTGGAGAAGTCCGATCAGCGCCTCGGCCCGCTTCTGGCGCTGGTCAAGGAGCGCGAGGACCAGGGCTTCGCTTACGATAGCGCCGGTGCGTCGTTCGAGCTGCTCGCGCGACGGTCACTGGGGCTACTGCCCAAGTTCTTTGAAGTCGAGCGATACCGCGTGTCCGTGGAGCGGCGCGAGAATGCGCTGGGCGATCTTGTGACCGTCTCGGAGGCCATCGTGATCGTGCATGTGGACGGCGCCAGGACGATTTCCGCGTCGGAAAGCCAGGACCCCGTGACCAAATCCGACCAGGGTCCCGTCAATGCGCTGAGTCGTGCGCTGTTCAAGGATCTGGGCCGCTACCAGCGCTTCATCGATGCGCTGAAGCTGGTGGACTTCAAGGTCCGGATCCTGAACGGCGGCACGGAAGCCGTGACCCGCG
Source organism: Pseudomonadota bacterium (assembly GCA_039033215.1). Lineage (GTDB taxonomy): Bacteria > Pseudomonadota > Alphaproteobacteria > Rhodobacterales > Rhodobacteraceae > Thermohalobaculum. The sequence goes on from JBCCDA010000027.1 coordinate 39,833, forward strand.
TGCTGATCGATTCGACCGATGGCCAGGGTGTCTTCTCGACTGTCGGGGTCTCGGCCAACATTGTCGACGCCAGCTTCCAGGCGCTGGAAGACGCGATCGTGACGTGTCTTCTCCGTGCGGGCGCCCGACCGGCGTGAGCGCGGCCTGCGCACAGATCGTCGCCCGGGACGACCCGCGTCTGCACGCGACCGCGATGTTCGCGCCAGAGCCCGCGCGGTCTGCGCTGATGGTGCTCTACGCCTTCGACTGTGAGCTCTCGCGGGCCACAAGCGCGTCAAAGGAGAGCCTGATCCCTCGGATGCGGCTCCAATGGTGGCGCGAGATGATCAACGCGGCCAGTAATGGCGCACCGCCCCGAGCACACGAGGTCGCGGCACCTCTTGCGGAAATGTTGATGGCCGACAGTTCGGAGAAGGGGCCGACACATCTGACGGCTTTGGTCGATGCTCATGAGAAGATCCTCGATCTGCCGTGGTCTGAGATGGACTATGCGGCTTGGCGCACCTCGCGTTTTCACGCGCTCATGAGCGCTGCCGCGTTGTGGCTGACGCAAGACGGCACGTCTCCGCCGGAGATGTCGTGGCTGGCGGATGCGGCGGCACTGCGTAACGCGCACCGCATGGCAAAGGCCGGCGGCCAGGTCATGGTTTCGGGCATTTCCGGCCCGGACCTTGCGTCGTTCGCGCGGGGAGAGATGACGGATTTGTTCGCCACGAAGTGCCGGGAGATCGCGGAACATGGGTTGGCGGACCTGGAGAGGGCCCGGGCGGCGATTTCGGACGATCGCCTATTGCCTGTTCTGCTCCCCACGATGTGGGCGGAGCGTGAACTGCGTTCGGTGAACAGGAATCCAGCAGTTGTACTGACGGGCTTGGAGCCTCGTCAACGACCGTTCGATGGGATGCGGTTGCTTGTCCGGGCCATGAGGCGACACTGGTGAGCTGGACCTCGCCCCGGTCAGCATGCCTCCAGCACGTAGACCGTGCTTTCCAGCCCGGTTCCCGGCAGGTGTGGGCCGTGCTCCTTGAACAACAGGTTTGCCGCCCGGCACTCGATCAGTTCGAACACGTGAAGCGGAAAGCTCCTCTCCGCCAGCGTGTGGTCGTTGAGCGAAAACACAAAGCGCCCGCCTGTCGGAAGCAATGCCAGGATCTCGTCCAGCGCGGTCGGCGGCATGAAGTTCGGATTGAACACGCCGATCGCGGCGATATGCGCATAATCTCGGCCAGCAAGCTGGTCGAGGGAGGTCGAAAGATCGGCGATCTCGAGGTTGCGGTAGATCCCCTTCGTTCGCGCCCGGCCCAGCATCTCGGACGAGAGGTCGGTGCCGTCGATCGTTGTGAAGCCCACCTTCTTCAACGCGACGCCGCCGAGGCCGGTCCCGCAGCCCAGTTCGAGCACCGGCTCGGTCAGGTCCGAGACAAATGAAGCGAGGGCCGTCGCGCACCGGTTTGGCGTCACGTATCCCGCCGTGTCCAACTCCGTCTCATATCCATCGGCCCAGTTGTCGTAGAAGGCTTCTGCCTCTTCGGCCGATCCCAGCTCGTAGACGGTGTTCAGGCCACCCGTCATGTCTTGCGCAGCCCGTAGACGGTTGCGCCGATTCCCATGGCCGGAAGATGGGGGCCAGACTCGGCAACTTCGCAGGTCGCCAGATCAGCTTCGACCAGGATGTCCACTCGGTCGGGAAACGCAGGTACCGACAGTGCATGATCATTGAGCGAGAAGACCAGCAACCCACCAGGCGGTAGCAGGTCGAGCAGTGTATCCATTGTCTCCGGCGGCGCGTGGTCGGGTGTGATGACCCCTGCGGCGAGAATATGCCCAAACTGGGCTTTCTCGAACGGCAGCGGTTTCTCGGGATCCAGGAGGTGAAGCGCGCTGTAAATGCCGGGGCGTCTCTCTGCCTCGCTCAGCATGGCGGGCGTGATGTCCGCCCCCTCTAGAACTGTGAAGCCGGCACTGTGCAACGCGCGTCCTGATAGTCCCGTGCCGCATCCGAAATCCAGAATGGGCGCATCATGGGCAGCACCCAGCCGGTTCAACACCTCGGCACATCGGCTCGGGGTGATGTAACCCGCCCCGGTGACCTCCTGTTCATAGCTCTGGGCCCATTCCGAATAGAGCGTGTCGACATCAACAGCGCCCTTTTCGCCGTGAATGCCACCGAGAAATGTGCGTGCCATGTTGCCCTCCGTGGAGTTCACGGTAGGTCCTTGAGCCGCGCCGGTCAAATTGCGCCCAATGAACATCAAATCGTTGAAACAAGTTTGATCTTTGCCTCTCGATCTCTGTGAGAGAGTTCCTATCTCTTGATCGTGGGTGAGTGAGACGAGGGTCAGATCCGATGCCAGGTGGATTGTCTGGGGACACCGAAGAGTCGAGCGCGTCAGACGTGCCGTCTCAGGGCCAAGGCGAACAAGATTCCGACGCGACGAAGGCGGAGGTGGCAGACGATCAGACACCGTCCGACTATCTGATGCTCTTCGACACCTAAGGTCTCGTCCGGACTACTCGGCTGCCTGAAGAGGCGCCTCGCCGAGCCAAGCCGTCAGGGCGCCTTTTGCGCGGTCCGTGTAGTCCCGTTTGCGCTCTTGTTTCCCGCGCCGCCCCTTCCGCGCGTCTTCCAGTGGCGGGAACAAACCGAAGTTCACATTCATCGGCTGGAACGTCTCGGCCTCCGCACCACCGGTTATGTGTGACAGCAAGGCACCCAACGCAGTCTCGGGCGGGGGGGTAGAGGGCAATTTGCCCAGACGTTCGTCGGCGGCAAAGCGTCCGGCTAGTATGCCCATGGCACCGGACTCGACATATCCCTCCACGCCCGTGATCTGGCCTGCAAACCGCAACCGGGGTTGGGCCTGCAGACGCATGGTGTCGTCCAACACGCGGGGTGAATTGAGGAAGGTGTTGCGGTGGATGCCACCCAGTCGGGCAAACCTGGCATGCTGGAGGCCGGGGATCATCGCCAGAACCTCGCTCTGAGCGCCGTACTTCATCTTGGTCTGAAACCCGACGAGGTTGTAGAGCGTCCCCAGCCGGTTCTCACGCCGTAACTGAACGACGGCATGAGGCTTCTCGGGTGCATGCGGATTGGTCAGACCCACTGGTTTGAGTGGACCCCAGCGTAGCGTCTCACGCCCGCGATCGGCCATGACTTCGATGGGCAGGCATCCCTCGAAGTAGGGGGTGTCTTCCCATTCCTTGAACTCGGTCTTCGGGGCCGCAAGCAGGGAGTCGATGAACGCGTTGTACTGCGCCTCGGACATCGGACAGTTCAGATAGGCGGTGCGGTCTGCCTCGGTCTCGCCCTTGTCGTAGCGCGACTGGAACCAGGCCTTTTCCATGTCGACGCTATCGGCGTAGACGATGGGCGCGATGGCATCGAAGAACGCGAGACTGTCCTCGCCGGTCAGACTGCCGATGGCGTCTGCCAAGGCAGGTGACGTCAGTGGACCGGTTGCCACGACTACACTGGCCCAGCCCTCTGGCGGCAGGCCGGCGACTTCGCCACGTTCGATGGTGATGAGAGGATGGGCCTCAAGGCGGGCTGTCACTGCTGCCGAGAAGACGTCCCGGTCGACTGCCAATGCACCGCCTGCCGGCACCGAGGCCTCCACGGCGCAGTCCATCATCACCGAATTAAGCTGGCGCATTTCCCAGTGCAGCAACCCAACCGCGTTGGTCTCGTCATCGTCCGAGCGGAACGAGTTCGAACACACAAGCTCGGCCAGCCAATCGGTGTGGTGCGCATCCGTGCCCCGGTGGGGCCGCATCTCGTGCAGGATGACCGGCACGCCAGCGTTTGCGGCGGCCCAGGCAGCCTCGCAGCCGGCCATGCCGC
>JBCCDA010000028.1:0-40168 GCA_039033215.1 Pseudomonadota bacterium
CGGAGAGCCGAGAAAGTCCGCCACGAACATCGTTGCAGGCCAGTCGTAGATGTCCTGAGGCACGCCGAACTGCTCGACCACGCCGTGGTTCATGACCACGATCTTGTCGCCCATCTGCATGGCTTCCAGTTGGTCGTGCGTCACGTAGACCGTGGTGGCGCCCATCCGGTCGTGGAGCGCGCGAAGCTCCTCGGCCATGTGCTCGCGGAACTCGGCATCCAGTGCGCCGAGAGGCTCGTCCATAAAGAACGCTTTTGGTTCGCGGACGATGGCCCGGCCCAGCGCCACGCGCTGACGATCGCCACCTGAAAGTCCGCCGACGGGCTTGTTCAGGATGTCTTCGATGCCTAAGATCTTCGCGACTTCGGCGACTTTCTTTCTAGCCTGCGCCTTAGGCATACCCTGACTCAGCAAAGGATAGCTGATGTTCCGCCCGACATTCATATGCGGGTAGAGCGCGAACATCTGGAAAACAAAAGCGATGTCGCGCTGGGAGGCGGGCTTTTGGCCAACCTCCTCGCCGTCGATGTAGATCTGACCGCTAGTAGGCAGCTCCAGCCCAGCCATCATCCGCAGCGTCGTGGTCTTGCCGCAACCCGACGGGCCCAGCAGCATGAAGAACTCGCCGTCCTCGATGGTGAAGCTCGAGGACTGCACGGCCGTGAACGCCCCGAACTCCTTGCGCACATTTTCGATCCTGATCTGCGCCATCGACTACTCCGGGAAATGGCTGACGATGATGAACATCACCGTGCCGATCAGGGTCACGAGGAACGACCAAGTGTAGAGAGCGAGCGCGAAGGGTTGCATCAGCATGACAACACCCAGCGCGATTAAGAGCGAGGCGACCATCTCCCACGGGCCACGGCGCATGCGGAGGAGACCTTGGAGAAAGCTCATTTGCGCACCGCCCCGAAGGTGATCCCGCGAAGCAGGTGCTTGCGCAGCAGGATCGTGAAGACCATGACCGGGACCAGGAATATCGTGGCCCCCGCAGCGACGGCGGGCCAGTCTTTGCCGCCGACCCCGATGATAGTGGGAATGAACGGGGGGGCGGTCTGGGCCGTGCCCGAGGTCAGCAACACCGCGAAGGCGTATTCGTTCCAGGCGAAGATCAGGCAGAAGATCGCAGTCGAGGCGATGCCGGTGGCGGCCTGCGGCAGCACAACCTTACAGAACGCCTGGAACCGCGTGTATCCATCAATCAGCGCGGCTTCTTCGTACTCCACGGGGATCTCGTCGATGAAACCCTTCAGCAGCCAGACCGAAAGCGAAAGATTCACCGCTGTGTAGAGCAGGATCATCCCCAGATGCGTGTCGTTCAGGCCGAGCTGCCGGAACATCAGGAAGATCGGGATCGCCACCGCGATCGGTGGCATCATCCGGGTGGACAGGATGAAGAAGAGCAGGTCGTCCTTCAACGGCACTCGGAACCGGCTGAACGCATAGGCGGCCGCCGTGCCGAGTATCATGCACAGGAAAGTTGATCCGAACCCAATGATGACCGAGTTCAGAAACCGCTCACCGTAGCGCGATGGGCCGGAGATCATCTGCCCCTGGTCGCGCACGATCTGTTCGTACCAGGTCTGCGGCTCGGGTAACGCGTCGACTTCGTTGATCCTGGTGCGCGTGGTGAAGAGGTTCACATAGCCTTCGAGCGTCGGCTCGAACACGACCTTGGGCGGGTAGGCGATGGAGTCCGCGGGCGACTTGAACCCGGTAGCGATGATCCAGAGTAGCGGCATAAGCGTGATCAACGCATAGACAACGACCAGAACGCCTGCGATCCACTTCGTGCCGGCGGATGGCTCGGTGACCGAAAAGCTCATCTTTCCTTCACCTTGTTCAGGGCTTTGACGTAGATCGAGGCGAGCCCGAACACGGTGACGAACAGGATCACGGCATATGCCGACGAATACCCCGTCTTCCACTTCTCGAACGCCTCGCGCTTCAGATCGATAGACGTCAGCGTGGTAACGTTGCCCGGTCCGCCGCCGGTCAGTTGCACCACCAGATCGAACATCTTGAAATTCTCGATCCCACGGAAGAGCACCGCCAACATCAGGAAGGGCAGCACCATGGGCACGGTGATGGTCCAGAACTGCCGCCACTTGCTGGCCCGGTCGCACTCCGCGGCCTCGTAGATCGAATCCGGAATTGATCTTAGCCCTGCCAGACAAATCAGCATCACGAACGGTGTCCACATCCATGTGTCCGCGATGACGATGGCCCAAGGCGCCAGATGCACATCGCCAATCATAGAAAAACTCGCTGGATCGGCACCCGAGAAGAACGCGATCACGTAGTTGAACAGCCCGATTTGTGGCTGGTAGAGGAACGTCCAGAAGTTGCCCACCACGGCTGGGCTCAGCATCATCGGGAGCACAATTATCGTGGTCCAGAGATCATTGCCCTTGAACTTCTTGTTGATCAGAAAGGCCAGCGCGAACCCGATGAGAACTTGCAGCACGATCGTCCATAGAAGGAAATGGGCTGTCGCCTGCATCGTCTGCCAGATGTCGCCGTCGGTCAAGATACGCTCGTAATTGCGCAGGCCAATCCAGTCGACATCGCGGTTGGGCCGGTTGACCCGGTAGTTCGTGAAGCTCAGCCAGATCGTCCAGATCAGCGGAAAGATGTTGATCGCCAACAATAGGAAAATCGTCGGCGCCACGAAGATCCAGGCAATCGCACGGTCCGAGAGACCCCGGACCCGCCGGGCGACCGGTTCAGGCGTCGCGTCAGCGGCCTTTTGGATCGGCGAAGTCGCCATGTCATTCTGTCCTTCGTCGCGGAAACACGTGGCGTGTCTTCACGTCAGGTTACCGAATGCCCTCGGGGTGGTTGCCCGGACCCAAGCGGGGGTCCGGGCAGTGACGATGAGAAGGGCCGGGACTGGGCTTAGAGCTTGCCCTCGTCCTCGAAGACCTCGACCCAGTCCTCGACCAGACCGTCCAGCGCCTCTTTGGCCGTGCCGTTGCCTGCGACGACATAGTTGTGGACGCGGTCCTGCATGGACAGCAACAGGTCAGCATAGGCGGGCTCGGCCCAGAAGTCCTTCACGATGGCCATCGAGTCGAGGAACGTCTGCGCGTAGGGCTGCGAGGTCGCGAAACCCGGATCCTCGACCACTGCGCTGAGCGCGGAGTAGCCGCCGGCTTCCCACCACTTCTGCTGGACCGACTGCTGCGCGAACCACTTGATGTACTCAAGGGCGGCCTCCTGCTTGTCCGAGTAGGCAACCACCGAGATTCCTTGACCACCAAGCTGGGCAAAGTGACCGCCTGGGCCGGCAGGGTTCGGGAAGTAGCCGGACTTGCCGCCACCGACGTTGGGATCCGCCTCGACCCCTGGCCAGATGAAGGCAAAGTTCATCTGAAGGGCAACTTGCCCGGACTTATACGCGTCGATGTTCTCACCCATGTACCAGTTCGACGATCCCGGAGGCGTCGCGGTGTCATAGAGTTCCTTGTAAAACTCCAGCCCCGCAATCGCCCCGTCGGAGTTTACGAAGCCCGCCAGATCGTATGGGCTGTCCGGGTTGCTGTATTCGAATCCATAGTTGTAGAGTGCGTTCGTCACGCCCATTGTGATGCCTTCTGAACCTCGCTCGGTGTAGATCGCGGCACCATAGACCGTGGTTCCATCGATATCGCGGCCCTGGAAGAACTGCGCGATGTCTTTGAGTTCTTCCAGCGTCGCCGGTACGCTCAGGTCACGCCCGTACTTTTCCCGGAACTCGGCCTGAAGCTCGGGCCGCTCGAACCAATCCTTGCGATATGTCCAGCCGACGACATCGCCGAACGCCGGCAGCGCCCAGTAGTTCGGCGTGCCCTTCGGCCACTCGGCGTACCCAGTCACCGTCGCTGGGATGAAGTTTGCCATGTCGATCCCTTCTTGCGCGAAGAAATCGTTTAACTTCACGTAGTGACCGCTTTCGGCCGCGCCGCCGATCCACTGACTGTCGCCGATCATGAGATCGCACAGCTGCCCACCGGAATTCAGTTCGTTCAGCATGCGGTCGGCGAAGTTGGGCCACGGCACGAACTCGAAGCTCATCGTGTGCCCGGACTCGGCTTCGAACTCTTTTGACAACTCGACCAGGGCGTTCGCGGGATCCCAGGCGGCCCAGCACAGAGTCAGCTCTTCCGCCTGCGTAGCGCTGCTTGCCATCGACGCAGCGATGAGTGCGGCAGATGCTGCGGTGGCTCTTAGTTTGGTGATCATTCCGAAACTCCTCCCAAGGATGTTCGCAGCCGTTCGCCGCGACTCGTTGTTAGAATCTGATAAATGAGGCACGTGCATCATGACAAGATATTTCTTGACGCACGTGCCTCAAAGACAGTTGATTTCGAAAAATCCTCAGAGGAGACTCGGCGCCCCCGTTGTTCCGAGAAAGGAAACCCGTCCAAGATGCGCCCAACCACTAAAGATCTGGCCCGACACGCCGGCGTCAGCAGAGCAACGGTGGACCGGGTTCTGAATGGGCGGCCGGGGGTGCAGGACAGGACCATCCAAGCCGTCAACAAGGCGATTGAAGATCTGGGTTTCGTGCGCAACCTTTCCGCCGCCAACTTGGCAAAAGGGCGCATCTACCGCTTTGAGTTCCTGTTACCCCGCGAAGATGGCGCGTTCCTGTCCACATTGGTCAGCCAGATTGACGATCTCAAGGCGGCGGTCAAAACTGATGGGATCGAGATAACCTGCCGAAGGGTTCTTGATCGAGAGCCGCACGAGGTCGTCAGAACGCTAGCTACCATCACAACCGAGCAAGTAGACGGCGTGGCGATCATGGCTTCCGAAAGTCCGCAGGTCCGCGATGCGTTGCAGCGCCTGGTCGAACGCCGGGTTCATGTAGTCCAGTTCATCTCAGGCCGCCGCGAGAGCGGTCAGTTTGACTTCGTGGGCATCGACAATCAGGCTGCCGGCGCAACGGCCGGGCGGCTGTTGGGCGGGTTCAGCAAGGTAGCAACCGGCAATGTCCTTGTGATCACCGAGTCCATGAACGCCTTCGACAGCGTCGAGCGTCGCCTCGGTTTTGATAGAGTTATTGCGGCACGCTTCCCCGGTCTGTCGGTTCTGCCTACGCTTGAGACCTATGGCGACACGACCAGGGCGTATGATGTGATCCGATGCGCCTACAGGAACTTTCCCGGAATCGTCGGCGTCTATGTGATGAGTTCGGAGGCATCCACGCCGCTGGATGCTGTCCGCAAGTACGGCGACCCGTCGTGTCAGACCGTCGTTGCCCACGAGAGGACAGCGCTGACGCTGGCGCTCTTGCGACGAGATCAGGTCGACGCCTTGATCACGCAGCATCCAGGCCATGTGGTTAGGAGTGCTGTGAGACTGCTGAAAGCTCGGTCTGATGGTCGGCCACCGTTTGCGTCGCAAGAAGATATTCGGATCGAGATCCTCCTTAAAGAAAACGCCATGGAAGCGGCGCTTACAGCCTAACTTCACCGTTCTGGTACCTAGCAACCCCTGCGCTTAGGTCCTCCCCTCACCTCTGCCGTTCGGTATGATTGCTGGCGCTGACCTTCCCCGCGGGTAGGCCGGTACGAGTTGGAACCTTCCGATTGGGTTTGAGCGTGGAGCGAGCTTCCCAAGAAGAGTTGGTACACCGCTACTGACAGGAAAATGGAGGATCAGAGATGGCGAACAAGCGAGCCAGGTGACGTTCTTTGTTCCGGAGCAGTTTCCGGCATCGTGGCTGACCGTTGGGGCGATCGTTGCTGCCGTGTTCCTGTTCCTCGTCACCAGGGTCGTCAGTGCAGCGCTCGTCCTCGGCATGTTCTCGACTGGGGGGACCTGAACCCCAGCGCACGGATCAAGCTGGCTTGGGGCATCATGATGGGGGTGATGATCCTCTCGGACGGCATCAACGCCATGTGGTCGATCATCGCGCTGGGCGCGCTGCCGTTCGTCATCGTTGTATTGATTCTCGTCGTCTGCTTGTTCCGTGCGCTTCAGGCAGAGGGAAAGCGGCGCGATGGATGGTTTGATCGATACCGTCCTGAAAGTGAATGTCTTCCTCTCCATCGGCCTGTTGATCTGACTCATGGTAAAGCCGGTCGATCCGATCAAGCCCGAGGACGATACGTCACCGGGCTCGGAAACGGATAACGATTGAAGGGACAGCGGTGCGATCCCATCAACCACGCTGCAACGATCCAAACGACTGCTTCAACGAAATCGGAGCAAGGTCGCTGGACAGCTCATCCTTGCGTATGGCGGATCCGGAGACATCCGGGAACGGCCCAGAGGTGTCGCCAACTATCACCTGCGATCCATGTCCCTGCCCCTTGGAACTGGTTCATTGTTGGTTGGAGCCGAGAAAGAGGGATCAAGGGTGGCCCGGAAGCGTCAAACGGACGAGTTGCGCTGCGTTTGCTGCGTGAGATCGAGGTGCATCTTGCATCCGTGAACGATGTCTCCGAGGTCTGCCGCAAGGCCGGGATCAGCGACGCCACCTATTGCAATTGGCGCCGGAAGTTCAATGGGATCGGGCGGTCGTAGTTGTCTGAGATGCGGGCGCCCGAGAAGTAGAACAAGCGTCTCAAGAAGGTCGTGGGCGAGCTCGAGTTTGACAGTGAGGCATTCATGCAGCCACCGGTCCGAGACAAATGCCGAACTATCCTCAAGGAGGACCTCGATTTTTAGAAGCCAAAGGCCTGACGACCGAGCAGCAACGTCGGGCCGTCGTCCATACGCGCCAGAGGCTCGGCGCGTCTAAGCGGCGCACCTGTTGCGTGATGGGGTGGCGTGTTCCAACGTGCAGTACCGGCCGAACACGCAGGATCGACCCTGCCACCATACAGATCGAGTTGACGATCGCAGCGCAGGAGCCTGAACGCGTCGACCTCGACGGCGTGGCAGCCGAGCTGCCGTATGGCCAGGTCACGGCAAAGGCCGTCCATGGCGGGCTAAACGTGGCCGACCTCGCGGGCGACGGGCAAACGATCATCGTCAATGCCGGGATTGTGGTGCGGCTGCCGCTATAGGATCTCGCTCTCTGGCCGCCAGCCGGTCGCCCGGGCCTCCTGCGCGCTGTAGGGCGCGACGCAGAAGGGTTCCGTGCCCTCCGCGCGTTCCCGAAAAGCGGAGAGTTTCGGCCAGCGGTTGCTATCGAACAGGTGCGGCAGCTTCTCGGTCGCATACGTCACCGCGACGGTGACGGCGAGATCGGCACGGCTGAGCCGGTTTCCAACGAACCAGTCCGCACGTGCCCGGCGTTCGAGCCACCGCAGCGCCGAGGTGATCTGTGCCTCAAGCCGCGCCATCCAGGCCGGATCCTGGGTGCCGGGCGCGCGACGGTTGACCTCGATTCCACGCTCATAGGTCTTCTCGGCCAGGCCCACGCCGATTGCCTCGATGGTCAGGACATCCCGTGCAGTCTCGCCCTCTGGCAACAGGCGCTGGTCTGCCGGGGCCTGCAAGTCAAGGTACTGCACGATGGCACCACTGTCCGGTAGCGCATGACCATCCGGCAAGACCAGAACCGGGACTTTGCTCAGCGGGTTCACCTCCGCGACGTCGTCGAAGTGCGCAAACGTCGACAACACTCGCCGCTCGAACGCGACGCCGTGGTGGTGGAGCGCGATGGCTGCCCGACGCACGAATGGCGAATCGTATTGGCCGATCAGGATCATCCTACGCCTCCGCGATCATGGTCGCGCATACCTTACCAGTTCGTCAGTCGAAGACGTCTGCTTCCGTGCGTCCCAGCGGGTCCTCGCCAAAGCGGTTGGCACCGTGCGTGCCCGGCGTCGCCCACCAGACGATCAGCAGGATGTAGGTGCCCAAGACGATCACTGCGCCGATGAGGAACAGCGGGTTGAGAAGCAGGTCGGTCATCGACATGAGAGGATCGTTGAAGAAGTCGAACGCGCCATAGGCCGCCAACGGCAAGCCGATTAGCGGCAGTGCCTGCCACCAGCCCGAGCGGTTGGTGTCGTGCAGCCGCCGCGCCGTGACTGCGAGCAGGGGAGCAAAGTTCGCGAACGTCCAGATGTTGCCCAGTTCGGGGAGCAGGAAATCGAACCCCAAGCCGATCGCGTAGTAGAAGAGGCTGTACCACCAGAATTCCGACCGGCTCGCCCGGCCCGAGAAGGTGGCGTACTTCGTGTAGACCGTCTTGATCGACTCGCCGAATGTCGTGGCGTGCCCCTCCGGATCAGGCGGGCTCGGCCTCCCACGCGCGGTCGCGCACGGGCAGATGGACAATCGCCGAGAAGATCCCCAAAGCGATCGCAGTGTACCATACCAGATCGTAGTTCCCGAACTCCTCGTAGACGCGCCCGCCCATCCAAATCCCGACGAAACTGCCCACCTGGTGGCTCAGGAACACGAATCCATAGAGCGTGCCCATGTGCTTGGGTCCGAACATGGTCGCAACCAGCCCGCTGGTGAGCGGTACCGTCGTCAGCCAGAGCAGTCCCATGGAGAAGGAGAAGATGATCACGGTGACCGGCGTGATCGGTATCGTGATGAAGACGAAGATCACCACCGCCCGGAGCGCATAGATGGACGACAGGATCCAGGGTTTCGGAAAGATCGCCCCCAGTCGCCCCACGATCAGCGTGCCGATGAAGTTGGCAAGCCCCACGATGGACAAGGTCCAGGCACCGAGTTCTGTCGCCGGTCCTTCGGGCGTCGCGCAGACCTCCGCCACGAAGGCGGGGAAGTGGGCGGCGATGAAGGCGACATGAAAGCCGCAGACGAAGAAGCCCATGGTCAGCAGCAGGTAGGAGGAGTGCCCGAAGGCGCGGCGCAGCAGCGCGCCTGTTGCCAGACCGTCCGATGCCGCCGCGTTCGACAGCGGGATCTGCGGTTTCAGGAAGGGGATGCAGGCGGCCATCGGCAGCACCAGCATCGCCATGATCAGCATGGTCATCTGCCAGCCGTAGGCATCCACCAGCATTCCCGAGATCGCGGGCAGCGTCATCTGCCCGATCGAGCCGAAGGCCGCGGTCAGGGCCAGCGCCTGGCTGCGCTTGTCCTCCGACGTCGCGCGTCCCACCACGGACAGGATCAGCCCAAAAGCCGTGCCGGACACGCCCAGGCCCACCAGGATTCCCGGTCCTGCGTGCATCATCCAGGGCGTGAAACCGAAGACCCCCAGCAGCATGCCCGCGAAGTAGAGCCAGAACCCAAGCCACAGTGCGCGGCGGTCCCCGAAGCGGTCCGCGATCCACCCGAACAGCGGCTGGCCCAGCCCCCAGACGATGTTGTTGATCGCCATCGAGAGCGAGAACACCTCGCGCGACCAGCCGTATGTGTCGGATATCGGGTCCAGCATCACGCCGAAGATCGAGCGGATCCCGAAGCTTAGCGACAGCACCACCGCCCCCGCGGCGATGATGATCGTGGTGTTCGAGAGGCGGGACATGTCAGGCTCCTGTGACAGACCCTTTTTCGCCTACCCCGTCATCCTGCCGTGAACAAACTAGATTTCATGCTACCCGGCATAACCAATACTGAACTGTTACCTTCAGGTTAGCCGCTTCGTCGACAGGCAGAGGCGAACACTTGGCCGGCTTGGTTCTTGTTGTTGTAGGCCATGTTGTTGGGCCCGAGGATCTTCGACACGAACGTGAACTGAGAGGGGCCAAAGGTCAAACCGCCCTGTTGCTGGCCGGTCATAATGAACTCGGTCCCGTTTAACTGCGCTTGGGCTTGGAACTGAAACGGAAACTGCCCTGCACTACCCATCTGCATGCCCTGACCCTGGGCCATGCCGTTTGGCTGCACGATCATGTTGAATGTGCCACCCACCGGATTCGCCTTTTGGCCTGGCGCCGTATTCTGGAACGTCCACTCACAGTACCACTGTCCGACCGGTCCCTGACCTTGGTTCTGCCCAATCGCCGTACCGCCTAAGCTCGCTGCCATGACGAGCGCCATCAATAAACGTTTCATCTCCACCCCTTACGTTCTTTCTTCCAACCTCTCCCTTCCCGATGATATCACGCCGGTCCCCATTGACGAGGCCGAAGATAAGGCAATGCCCTTCACAGTGCCCAGGAACGACGGATGATCGCCGGCCCTATGCCGCGTTACCGCGCGCTTGTCGCGGACGGAACGCTGGAGGCTGATCCGGCACAACGGCTGGCGGTCGAGAAACTGCAGATCCTCCACATGCGGCTCGGCGACTACAATCCGGGCCGGGGCAAACAGGTGCAGCGCGGCTGGTTCGGCTGGGTGAAGGGCTCGCCGCAGAAGGTGATCGCGCTGACGGGGCTCTACGTCTTTGGGGGTGTGGGGCGGGGCAAGTCGATGCTGATGGACCTGTTCTTTGAAGGTGCTCCCGTACGCCCCAAGCGCCGCGTCCACTTCCACGCATTCATGCAGGAGATCCAGGTCGGCATCCAGATTGCCCGCGAGTCGAACGTGCAGGACCCGATCCGCACCGTCGCGGACGAAGTTGCCGAAGGGGCGACGCTGCTCTGTTTCGACGAGTTCCAGGTGACGGACATTGCGGATGCCATGATCCTGGGTCGGCTCTTCGAGGCGCTCTTCGCGCGTGGCGTCGTCGTGGTCGCGACGTCGAACCGGCCGCCGGATGACCTCTACAAGGATGGGCTCAACCGGCAGGTCTTCTTGCCCTTCATCGCGATGCTGAAAGAGCGGCTGGATGTTCACGAGCTTGAGGCCGAGGCCGACTATCGCCAGGGCCGAGAAGAGGGCGAGGCGGTCTATTTTTCACCTCTTGGCCCCGACAGTGGCGCCGCCATGGACGCTGCCTGGGACCTGGAAACCGGGGGAGAGGCGGGGGCGCCGCTCACAATTTCCATCCGCGGGCGACGGTTGGTAATCCCCCGCACTGCCGAGGAAGTGGGCCGCGCGTCCTTCGCCGATCTTTGCGAGCAACCCCTGGGACCTGCCGATTACCTCGCGGTGGCCGAACAGTTCGGCACCTTCTTCCTCGACGATATCCCGCTGCTATCGCGCGCGCGAAATAACGAGGCGAAGCGCTTCGTGACCCTGATCGACACGTTCTACGAAGCCCGCATTCGCCTCTTCTGTTCCGCCGCGGCCGAGCCTGAAGAACTCTACACCGAAGGGGAGGGCGCGTTCGAGTTCGAGCGCACGGCCTCGCGTCTTGCCGAAATGCAGGCCGCAACCTGGCCCAGTATGGAAGAGTAACGGCCTAAACCTGATCGAAACCTTGGTGAATGTATGTGATCCGCTTCCCCGGTGACCCGCGAGGTTTCATGGCACAGGCGCTCCATTTCGCATCCGCTCAGGTCGAAGACCCGCGCCGCGCGGAGATCCGCCATCTGCATGCCCGGGGTAGCTATGCCGAAGTGGCGGATCTCGCGTTCACCTGGATCAAGGAAAATCCGCGTGATTGGGACATTCTGCGAATCCTTAGCGATGCGTGCCACCTCTCCGGATATCTCGACGAAGCAGAAAAGCTGTATGCCTATGGGTTCGAGCACGAGGGTTCGGTGTTCTTTCTCAGCGGGCTAGGCATTTGCGCCAGTGCGCGCGGAGATCGGGCGAGTGCCGAGAAGATCCTGCGCGAAGCCATCCGAAGGGAGCCGGCGGATCCGCGCACGTGGATGGAGCTCTCTGCCGCTCACAGATTCGAGAAAGACGACCCGTTGGCCGCAAAACTGCGACGCCAGCTCAAGCGCAATGACATCGACAATCGCACGAAGTCGATCCTCCACTATGCGATGTGCAAAGCATCGAACGATATGGGCAAGTGGGACCAGGCTTGGCACCATGCCTCGGAAGGCGGTCGACTGGATGACGAGCCCTTCAAGATCGAGTCCGTGACCGAGTGGATCGATGATCTCTACGACGTCTTCGATGAGGACTTCCTGGCCGAACGTCCCGGCCGCGGTGTCCAAAGCGAAGCCCCGATATTCATAGTTGGCGCGCCGCGGTCAGGCACGACCTTGGCCGAGCGTATCCTCACTGGCAGTGGTGAGGCGGCTGCTATGGGTGAGATGCCGAACCTCCCGCGGCTGTGCGCCACTGCCCGCAAGGACGACTATATCAAAGGCCATACGCAGAACCGGCATGGCTGGGTCCGGCGCTGGCGCGACGACGCGTTTACGGCAGCCGGCCAGTTCATCCTGGATGATGTCAAACGGCGGGCCGGTGGCACTATGCCCAGATTCTTCACCGACAAGCTGCCGGGTAACCTCATCAACCTTGGCCAGATCTCTCTCCTGTTTCCGAAGGCCAAGATCGTGCGCATGCACCGCAATCCGCTCGACAATTGCGTCTCGCTCTATCTTGGCAGATTTGGCAGCGGCCACAACTACACGCGCCGAGTCGACTGGCTGGCGACGAGTTATCTAGCATATCAGGGAGCCGCAGACTTTCTTGCGCCGATGGTTAACAACCCCGTACTCGACGTTCACTACGAGAAGTTGGTGGCAGACCCAGAGGGCGAAGGACGGCGACTGGTCGAATTTGCAGGAATGGAATGGACCACAGACGTCTTGGACCCCGGCAAGACCCAGTACGCATCCGTGACTCGCTCACAGTACCAGGTACGTTCCAAGATCAATACATCGGCGATCGGGCGCTGGCGGCGCTACAAGAATAAGATCGGGCCGCTGGCCGAGGCACTTGGGATCGACATCTCGTCGGAGAATTGAGGAGATGCGCCCGTTCTGAGCATGAACCGCGCTCCACCAGCAAGCAGCTCGGGAAGGTCGTCATCGTCCACGCAGTCCCTGGTCGAGTCCGTCGCCTTCTAGTCCGTTGCGCAGAAAAAAGGCGCCGGTCTGTGCGACCGGCGCCCTTGTTTCTTCATTCAGGCAACCGCCCGAGAGTTCCGCCCATCAGGCGAGGTCGAAACGGTCGGCATTCATGATCTTCACCCATGCCGCGACAAAGTCGGTCACCATCTTCGCATGGCCATCGCCGGCGCCGTACACCTCGGCCAATGAACGCAACTGCGAGTTCGAGCCGAAGATCAGGTCAACCCGCGTGCCTGTCCACTTCAGGTCGCCCGACGCCCGATCGCGACCCTCGAAGATGGTCTGGGCATCGTTGGCGGCGCGCCACGTGGTCCCCATGTCCAGCGTATTGACGAAGAAATCGTTCGTCAGCGCCCCTGGGCGGTCCGTCCAGACACCCAGCTTCGAGCCGTCCCAGTTAGTGCCGAGCACCCGCAGACCGCCGACCAGCACCGTCATCTCGGGTGCCGTCAGGCCCAGAAGCTGCGCCTTGTCGACGAGCAGCTCCTCAGGCGCCACCGACGACTCGGACTTCAGGTAGTTCCTGAAGCCATCCGCGAACGGCTCGAGCCAGTCGAAGCTCTCGGCGTCCGTCAGTTCGGTCGTCGCATCGCCCCGACCAGGGCTGAACGGTACGGTGATGTCCATGCCCGCGGCCTTCGCCGCCTGCTCGATGCCGACACCTCCTGCCAGCACGATCAGATCGGCCAGCGATACCGGCTTGCCGAACGAGCCCTGGATTTCCTCAAGCTTTGCAAGCACCTTGGCGAGCTGAGCAGGGTTGTTCGCCTCCCAGTCCTTCTGCGGGGCCAGCCGGACCCGTGCGCCGTTAGCGCCGCCCCGGAAGTCCGAGCCCCGGAAGGTCGAGGCCGATGCCCAGGCGGTCGAGACCATTTCGGCAACGGTCAGAACGCTCTCCGCGATCTTGCCCTTCAATTCGGCCAAGTCCGCATCCGACAGCGCCGGGCCAGCGGGCACGGGATCCTGCCAGATCAACTCCTCAGACGGGACTTCCTTGCCCAGATAGCGGTCCTTCGGCCCCATGTCGCGGTGGGTGAGTTTGAACCAGGCCCGCGCGAAGGCATCTGCGAACTCGTCCGGGTTCTCGTGGAACCGCTTCGAGATCTTGCCGTAGGAGGGGTCCATCTTCATGGCCATGTCTGCGGTGGTCATCATCAGTGTGACCGTCTCGCCTGAGCCATCGACCTGCGGCGCGTGATCCTCGGGCTTCAGGTCCTTCGGTTGCCACTGCCAAGCCCCGGCGGGGCTTTTGGTCAGCTCCCAATCATAGCCGAAGAGAACGTCGAAATAGCCCATGTCCCACTGGATCGGGTTGGGCGTCCACGGCCCCTCGATGCCCGAGGTGATCGTGTCCTTGCCCTTGCCGTCGCCATATGTGGAAAGCCAGCCTTGGCCCATCGCTTCCATCGGAGCGCCTTCGGGTTCTGCACCCACGTGGCTTTCCGGCCCAGCACCGTGTGCCTTGCCGAAGGTGTGGCCACCCGCGACCAGCGCGACGGTCTCCTCGTCGTTCATCGCCATGCGCGCGAAGGTCACCCGGATATCGTGGGCCGAGCCCAGCGGATCTGGCACGGCGTCCGGGCCTTGCGGGTTGACGTAGATCAGGCCCATCATCACGGCTGCCAGCGGGTTCTCCAGCTTGCCTGCGTCGGCGTCACCGCTCTTGACGTCGCGCTGGCCTGCGTACCGGCTCATCGGGTTATCGCTGGTGATCAGCCACTGGTTTTCCGAGCCCCAGTAGATGTCCTTCTCGGGTTCCCAGATGTCGCTGCGCCCGCCTGCAAAGCCAAACGTCTTGAAGCCCATCGACTCAAGCGCGACGTTACCCGCGAGGATCAGCAGATCCGCCCAGGAGATGTTCTGGCCATACTTCTGCTTGACCGGCCACAGCAGCATCCGTGCCTTGTCCAGATTGCCGTTGTCCGGCCATGAATTTAGCGGCGCAAAGCGTTGTGAGCCGCTGCCAGCACCGCCGCGACCGTCCTGGACACGGTAGGTCCCGGCCGCGTGCCAGGCCATGCGGATCATCAGCCCACCGTAATGGCCATAGTCCGCGGGCCACCAGTCCTGGCTCTCGGTCATCAGCGCGGTGAGATCAGCCTTCAGCGCGTCATAGTCGAGGTTCTTGAACGCCTCGGCATAGTCGAAGTCGGGGTCCATCGGGCTGGACTTGGCCGAGTGCTGGTGCAGCATGTCCAGATTGATCGCATTGGGCCACCAGTCGCGGTTTCCCATATGAATCCGGCCGGTAAACGGGCACTTGATGTCGCCGTCCATGTCCTTCTCTCCCTTCAGGTCGTCGGTGCGATGGGGCCGGGGGCATTCGTGCCGCCGGTCGAATCGTTTTGGAACAGTTCCAAACTAGCCTGCCCCATGGATCAGGTGAAATAGATTCCGCTAGCACCTACGATAGGTTTTTCTTATGAGAGGGTATGCCTACCATCAAGCAACTCAGGTACTTCGATGCAGTCGCGAGGCAGGGTCACTTCGGCCAGGCCGCGCTGAGCTGTTCCGTCTCGCAACCGGCGCTGTCCATGCAGATCCAGGATCTGGAGGCGGAGCTTGGCGTGGTGCTTCTGGAACGTCTCTCGACGGGGGCCCGGCTGACGGAAGCGGGGCAGGACGTGGCCCGCCGGGCGGCGGAAATCCTGGTCGATCTCCGTGACCTGGGTGATGCGGCGCGCCAGCATCGCGCGCCCTTGTCCGGTCCGCTGAGCCTCGGCGTCATCCCGTCGGTCGCGCCCTACATGCTGCCGCCGCTGCTGCCCCGGGTGCGGCGGGACTTTGCCGATCTGGAACTGCGCATCCGCGAAAGCCAGACCGAGCACATTCTCGCCGAGCTCCGCGATGGTACGCTGGATGCGTTGCTTCTGGCCCTACCGATCGAGGGCCGCGAGATCGAGGTCCTGCCGCTCTTTGACGATCCGTTCGTTCTGGCCACCCCTGCTGGCCACCCCTTGTCACATCATGTGCGCGTCGACCCCGATCTGATCGGGCGGGAACGCATTCTGCTGTTGGAGGAAGGGCATTGCTTTCGCGAGCAGGCGCTTTCGTTCTGCCAGTTGCGCCAGGTCGGGGACATCGACACGTTTGGGGCATCGACGCTGGCCACGGTGGTTCAGATGGTCGCGAACGGTATGGGGGTGACCCTGTTGCCGGAAATGGCGATCCCCGTCGAGGGGCGCAATCCCGCGATTGCCCTGCACCGCTTCGAAGCGCCAGAACCGCACCGCGAGATCGGGCTTGTCTGGCGGCGAACCTCCCCGCGGCGGTCGGACTTCGAAGCGCTGGGGGCCATGATCCGCTCGGCGCGCGACGAGGGCATCAGCGCCCTGCTAGCACCGTCGTAGACCAGGCTGTGTAGTCAGCCCCCGCACGGCACCATCGGCTGTCGTCGGGCGTCGCGACAAAGTCCCAGCGAGGCGCTTCGCCCTGGGCATGGGCCTTGCGGATCAGAAGGCGCCGGGCGATCGATACGTCAATTTCGCTCTGGAGCGCCGAGGGATCCCAGATCGACAGGATTTCGCGCATCAGCGCCTCTCGCGTCTCAATATGGGCGGGATCGGTCGCGAGGTCCGACACCTCGTCGGGATCGGAGACGACATCATATAGCTGCGCGGGATGCTCGTCTCCCCAGATCAGCTTGTGCCGCCCGCGCCGGACCATGAAGACCGGAGCGGTCAGCCCGTCCGACATCACCTCGGCCAGGGCCACATCGTCGGGGCCGGCATCGCCAGACAGGGCAGGGGCCAGATCGCGACCCTCCATGGGTTCGACCGCTGCCCCGGCCCCGCCCAACGCCATCAGCGTGGGGGCGAGATCCATCAGCGTCACGTTCTCGGCCCGGCGTCCCGCCGCGATCCCGGGACCCGCGAAGATCATCGGCACCCGCGCCGACCACTCGAAGAAGTGGCGCTTGAACCAGATGCCCCGCTCGCCCAACATCTCGCCGTGATCGCCCAAGATGGCGATGACGGTGTTGTCGGCCAGCCCCGCGCGGTCGAGAACCCGCATCAGCCGCCCGACCTGATCGTCGACATAGGCAACCGAGCCCAGATAGGCGCGCCTTGCCGTCCGGACCATCTCCTCGGGGAAATCCTGGTCCAGCGCATGGCGATCGAAGATGTACTGGGTCAGCGGATCGCGCGCCTGGGTCGGCTGGCGCGGGACCGAGGGCGGTGGGATCTCGACGCCTTCGTAGCGGTCCCAGTGCTCTTGCTGGCAGTAGTAGGGATCATGGGGATGGGTGAGCGAGACAAACAGACAGAAGGGCTGCTCCGGCTGGCGGGCGATGTCCCAGAGGTGCTGCTCGGCATGGAACATCGCAAGTTCGTCGTAGTCCAGCTGCACGGTGCGTTCCGCGACACCGCAGAGCGTCACGGCGCGGTCGTCCGAGCGGTTCTTCTCGTCGCGGGTCTCCAGGTTCTCGGTCCAGGTGAAGTCACCGGGATAGATGTCGGTCGTCAGGCGATGTTCGAACCCGTGCAACTGATCGGCACCGACAAAATGCATCTTGCCGCTGAGGGTCGTGAGATACCCCGCCGCCCGCAGGTAATGGGCAAACGTCGGGACCGTGGATGGCATCTCCGCCCCGTTGTCATAGGCCCCGATCCGGCTGGCCAGCCGCCCCGTCAGCATCGACATCCGTGACGGACCGCACAGTGGATAGGAGCAATAGGCGTTCTCGAAGACCGTCCCCCGCGCCGCCAACCGGTCGATATGGGGTGTCTTCGCAAGGCCATGCCCATAGGCGGACAAAACCTGAGACGTGAGTTGATCCGCCTGGATCAGCAGAAAGTTGGGATGGGTCATTGGGCCTCTCGCGTAGTGGGGATGCGAGAGTGCCCGGGCCCGCCGTCCAAGTCACGCAGTCAGAGAAAGTTGTTTGGCCAGATCATCGTGCGCCACATGTGCGCGGACGCCGAGCGATCGAAGCCCAGGCCCTCGGGAGGTTGGCGGAAGTTGCGTTCGATGATGTCGTCGAATTCCTCGATCGTGACGACGACGCCGGGTTCGAACGCATAGAGGTCGTTGATCACCACCTGCATGGCCGTGTCGAACCATTCGTGCTGGGCGCAGTAGTCCCATTCGGCCTTGACGTGGGGTTTGACCTCGAAGTCGTCGCCGAACCATTGGACATAGGCCTTCGGGTATTCGTAGCCGTAGGCAGGGTCGGGCCGGTAGCGCAGCGCCTGGTGATGTTTGACGGCCCAGGTGACCTCGGGGTGGACGTAAGGCTCGATCATCTGTGCGGCCCAGTGGCCATGGTCCGATCCGACGAAGCCCACCACCGAGATGTCGTGGACCAGGCAGGCCATCACGGCGCGTTCCGAACAGCCCTTCTTGCGGGCCAGCCGGGCGCTTTGCAGCAGGTGGTTGTAGCCGACGTGGTTCTGGGCGAACCGAAGCCGGAAGAAATCCTGCAGGGTCGGCTTGTCGGGCATTTTCGGCAGGCGTGGGTCGTCGCCCATAAGCCAGCGGCCCTCGACCATGTCGAACCCGCCTGTGGTGTTGGTGGCGATGCGCCCGATCGCAGGCTTCATGATCTGGACGTCGAGAAGCTCCATCATCGCGACTTCGAGCGCGTCCATCTTCTCATCCATGTCCATCCCGGGCTTGATCCGGGACTGCGCCAGCTCCTTGGCCTTTTCGATCAGTTGGTCGCGTTCCATCGGATGGTATCCATCTTATGACTTTCCCGCCCGCGGCTCAACCTACAGGAGCCACGCGCCGAGGCCAACCTCGCCCGGGGTAACCGGTCGGTTGCCCCGGGGCGTGGTCGTATATGGGAGTAGCCGGCCGGTTACCCAAGGCTCTGGCATGCCATTGGCTGTCTGACGGATTGGGTGCGGTTTTATGGCACTGGCGCTGACTATTCACCATGCGTAAAGTCCTCTTGACGCAGATCAGAGCCAAACTGCGAGAGGGCCCGCATGGCTGACGTAAATCGGGGCAATCGCCCCCTGTCTCCCCACTTGTCTATCTACCGCCCCCAGATCACATCCGGACTGTCGATTTTTCATCGGGTTACGGGCGTGGCACTCACGGCGGGCATGGCGCTGGTGGTCTGGTGGCTGCTGGCAGCCGCCACCTCCGAAGAGTACTTCGCGACCGTCGACGGGATCCTGACGTCCTGGATCGGCTATCTGATCCTGCTAGGCTCGACGATTGCGCTTGCGTATCACCTGTTGAACGGGATCCGGCACCTTTGGTGGGACATGGGTTTCGGCTTCGAGATGAAGCAGGTTCAGCAATCCGCCTACGCGGTCCTTGGCGGATCGGTGGTTCTGACGCTGATCGTCTGGATCTTTGCCTGAGGAGGCCCGAGATGAGCTACCGAACTCCCTTCACGCTTGCTCGAGGTCTGGGTTCCGCCGGTACCGGGACACACCACTGGTGGCAGATGCGCGTCTCATCCGTGGCGCTGGTGCCGCTGACGATCCTGGTAATCTGGCCGTTTGCTGGTGCCTTGGGCGAGGGGCGCGAGGCGGTCCTCGCGGCCTATGCAAACCCGTTCAACGCCATCGTGGCCATCCTGTTTCTGGCTGTGACCTTTCACCACCTGATGCAGGGGCTGCAAACGGTGATCGAAGACTATGTCCATAACAAGGGGTCGCGGACGGCATTGCTACTGGGGAACCAGATGTTCTGCGCCGCCTTCGGTCTCGCCGGTGTCTTCGCCGTGCTGAAGATCGCGTTCACGAGCTGACGGAGGCATCAGATGCCAGCATATGAGTTTATCGATCACAAGTACGATGTCGTCGTCGTGGGCGCTGGTGGCGCGGGGCTGCGCGCAACCCTCGGCATGGCTGAGCAGGGGCTCAAGACGGCCTGTGTGACCAAAGTCTTCCCGACTCGCTCGCACACTGTCGCTGCACAGGGCGGTATTGCGGCAAGCCTGCACAACATGGGCCCGGACGAGTGGCAATGGCACATGTACGACACCGTCAAGGGCTCGGACTGGCTCGGCGACATGGACGCCATGGAGTACCTGGCGCGTGAGGCTCCGGCTGCCGTGGTCGAACTCGAGCACTACGGCGTGCCCTTCAGCCGGACCGAGGACGGCAAGATCTACCAGCGCCCGTTTGGTGGGCACACGACCGAGTTTGGCGAGGGACCCCCGGTACAGCGCACCTGCGCGGCCGCGGACCGGACAGGCCACGCGATCCTGCACACGCTCTATGGCCAGTCGCTGAAGAAGAATGCCGAGTTCTTCATCGAGTATTTTGCGACCGATCTGATCATGTCCGAGGACGGGGAGTGCCAGGGCCTGATCGCCTGGAAGCTGGATGACGGCACCGTGCACCGGTTCTCGGCCAAGATGGTGGTGCTGGCGACGGGCGGCTATGGCCGGGCGTACTTCTCGGCGACCTCTGCGCACACGTGCACGGGCGACGGCAACGGTATGGTGGCGCGCGCAGGCCTGCCGCTTCAGGATATGGAGTTCGTGCAGTTCCACCCCACGGGCATCTACGGCGCTGGTTGCCTCATCACCGAGGGCGCGCGCGGCGAGGGCGGGTACCTGACGAATTCCGAGGGTGAGCGGTTCATGGAGCGCTATGCGCCCACCTACAAGGATCTGGCCTCGCGCGATGTGGTGTCGCGCTGCATGACCATGGAAATCCGCGAAGGCCGCGGTGTCGGCGGCGACGGCGACCATATTCACCTGAACCTCAACCATCTGCCGGCGGAGGTCCTGAACCTGCGGCTGCCGGGGATCAGCGAATCCGCCCGGATTTTCGCAGGCGTCGACGTGACGCGCGAGCCGATCCCTGTGCTGCCGACCGTTCACTACAACATGGGCGGCATCCCCTCGAACTACTGGGGTGAAGTTCTGGACCACAAGAACGGCTCGGACGTCATGGTCCCGGGTCTGATGGCGGCGGGCGAGGCCGCCTGTGCCTCGGTCCACGGCGCGAACCGGCTCGGCTCCAACTCGTTGACCGACCTCGTGGTCTTTGGACGGGCGTGCGCGATCAAGGCCGGTGAAGTGGTCGATCCGGACACGGCGATCCCGGATCTGAATCCGATCTCGGTCGAGAAGGCGATGGACCGCTTCGACGGGCTTCGCCATGCGCAGGGGGCCGCGCCGACGGCGCAGATCCGCGCGAACCTTCAGAAGGCGATGCAGGACGATGCTGCGGTGTTCCGCACCTCGAAGACGCTTCAGGAAGGGTGCGACAAGGTCTCGAAGGTTTATGCAGACTTCGATGATGTGGCCGTCACCGACCGCTCGATGATCTGGAACTCTGATTTGATGGAGACGCTGGAGCTTGCCAATCTGCTCCCGTCGGCGATCGCTACGGTCTATTCCGCCGAGGCGCGCAAGGAATCGCGTGGGGCCCACGCGCACGAGGATTTCCCGGACCGCGACGATGAGAACTGGCGCAAGCACAGCCTCGCCTGGGTCAACGGCGGCGTGCAGATGGGCTACCGCGATGTCGTGACCGACCCGCTGACTCCCCACAATCAGGGTGGCATCGACCCAGCCAAGATCGCGCCGAAAGCGCGTGTCTACTGACGCTTCTTTCTTACCGGAGCAAAGGCGTCCGCGCTGGGTCGATCGGGTAAGAAGACACTTTCCATCCGCTCTGGCGCGGCAGTTGCCCGAAAGTCGACGCAGGGCGCACTTCAGAACTGCTTTGAACAACGGCGACTTCGCAAGGCTACCCTCGATCATTGGGCGGCGCGATCCGTACTTCCACACTGCACTGTTTGCGGGCATTGATCAGTTGCTGACCGATCGTCAGGACCACGAGATCCCGAGGCTCGCACCGCTGGCCGAAGATCAAAACGCTTACGTTCGCGGTATCTTCAAGGCGCTCTGCAAGCATGCGGACGGACTCACTTCGGCAGCAATCGAACATCTTGACCGATACGGAACTGGTGAGCGGTTCGATGGCTTTCGGCGCATGTGCGCACGGGCGTGGTCGTTGTTCCTCAAGCTACCTTGGCTTGGCGAGGTGCGAGCCCTGTCCGCATCATCAGCCGAGATCCTGCAATTCTGGGATACGCCAAAGATTCCATCTGACATTTTACCAGCAATCTCTTCGTGGAGAGATAGATCAGGCGTAAGGCATAAGCTGGTCAACGCAGAGGAGGCGCGCGAATTCCTCGATGCGGTGTACGGGCGCGAAGCCGTCAGCATCTTCGATGCTTGTCCCCATCCGGCGATCAAGTCGGATTACTTCCGGCTGGGGTGGCTCGCTGAGCATGGTGGTCTTTACATCGATTCAGATGAAACCATGGTTGAGCGGTTCCCCGAAGTTGCGCCGCTGCTTGCTGGCCGTCTGGTATTGCGCTTCTACAGCAATCAACCGACGGGCCACTTCATCAACGGTTTGATCGCAGCGCCTAAGGGATCTCGGACGATGATGCGGGCGTTTGAGGAAGCAACAAGACGCATCCGCGCCAACCCGAATGCCCACGTCCTGACACTCGCTGGGCCCGGCATGTTGACAGATGTCTTGATTGCCGAAGCCGATCATCTGGAGGAAGTTGCTGTTGTTACGAACGCATTCATGCTGAGGAACGTACTCAGAGGCGTCAACGCGAGGTACAAGAGAGACCCCAGAAGCTGGCATGTCTGGCAGGCGGCGAGAAGTGGAGCAGGTGCATGACATCTGCGCGCAGACGCTCCCCAGATGAGATCGTCGAAAAAATGGAGATCCGCGCCAAGCGCGCAATCGAACACATCACGCGGCTGGCCTATGGGGGGACCGACCGAGAATGCCCGATCTGCGGCTATGTCGGCCCGTTCTCGCCCGTGAAACACAAGCCCGAGATCTGGTGCCCGGGGTGCGATTCGCGCCCGCGTCACCGGCTCCTGAAGCTCTGGATGGACCGCGAGATGGTCTTGGGCCCAGGCGCCCGCGTGGTCCATTTCGCGGCGGAGGCGTGGGTCCGGGCGGAGTTCGAAGCCCTTGGCGTCACATACCGAACGGCAGACATCAACGATCTCTTCGACTTGCAGCTGGATATCACCGCGATGGACCTGCCGGATGCCTCGGTGGACTTGCTGATGGCGAACCACGTCCTCGAGCATGTCGACGACACGGCCGCGTTCGCCGAGATCTACCGCGTGCTCTCACCCGGCGGACAGGCCGTCCTCACCGTCCCGCTGATTGAAGGCTTCGACGAGACCTACGAGAATCCCGCTCATGACACCGCCGAGGCGCGGCGCCTGCACTACGGCGACGCGGATCACCGTCGCTGGTATGGGCGTGACTTCCCCGAGCGTTTCTCGGCACCAGGGTTCCATGTGGCGGCCTTCCCGGCGCTGGAGCCCGAGGCGGCGCGCTATGGCTTGCAGCGCGGCGAGAAGGTGTTCATCGGACGGAAACCGGAATGACCTGATATGCGCGAACATGCGACGGTGCGACCGCTCGACAAACCGTCAAAAGCAGGATTGTACTGCGCTTGAGAACAACCGTCGGAGGCGACATGGCCGAACTCACGCTGCCAAAGAACTCGCGGATCACGACCGGGAAGGTCTGGCCCAAGCCGGAAGGCGCCAAGCGGCTGAAAACGTTCAAGGTTTATCGCTACGATCCGGACTCCGGGAACAATCCCAGCGTCGATACCTATTTCGTGGACCTGGACACCTGCGGTCCGATGATCCTGGACGCGATCATCAAAATCAAAAACGAGATCGACCCGACGCTGACGTTTCGACGCTCTTGCCGCGAGGGGATCTGTGGCTCTTGCGCCATGAACATCGACGGGATCAACACGTTGGCCTGCACCTACGGTCTCGACGAGGTGAAGGGGGATGTGAAAATCTACCCGCTGCCGCACATGCCGGTGGTCAAGGATCTGGTTCCCGACCTGACGCACTTCTACGCGCAGCACGCCTCGATCATGCCCTGGCTGGAGACGCATAGCCCCGAGCCCGGGGCCGAATGGCGCCAAGCCATTGAAGACAGGGAGAAATTGGATGGGCTCTACGAGTGCGTGATGTGCGCCTGTTGCTCGACGTCATGCCCCAGCTACTGGTGGAACGGCGATCGCTACCTGGGCCCGGCCGCGCTCTTGCACGCCTATCGCTGGCTCATCGACAGCCGCGATGAGGCGACGGGCGACCGGTTGGATTTCCTGGAGGACCCGTTCCGGCTGTATCGGTGTCACACGATCATGAATTGCGCGAAGACATGCCCGAAGGGGCTGAATCCCGCCAAGGCAATCGCCGAGATCAAGAAGATGATGATCGAACGTCAGGTCTGACGGCAGCCCTGACTGGCGCCTGCCGCCGGAATTCGACGGGTGTGCCAAACGTATGCCTTGCGTATGACTTTCGTACCGCAAACATGCAGGCGCAAGTCGATGCCGGCTCCCGCCAGCGCCGTCGCCCTCAGCGTGCCAACATCGCCTCGACCAACTCCTGAACCGCCAGTGCCTCCGCCGGCGTGGCCAGGGGATGAGGCTGAACCGCCAGACAGGCATCCAGCCCATCCAACTGAGCGCGTAGTGACACGGCCCGCGGGTCGTCGGGGGCAGGGGTAACTTCCTCGAACGGGCCGCCCTCGGACGCCGAGAGCAGATGGAACTCGGATACCCGGTAGGACCGCTTCGCCCCCTTTATGGTCATCTCCTGCCGGTCGGGCTGGGCGCCGCCCACGGAGCCCAGGACCGACACTGGCACGCCATCCGCGTTCTCCAGCAGCGCGATCACATGGGTCTCGCAGTGCGCCGGGTCTGCGGGGTAGGTCGCCCTGGCCCACTTCAGGGTCAGTGGCCCCAAGCAACGTGCCGAGAAGAACAGGAAATGCGAGATGACCTCCCGCGTGTACCCGCCTTCGGCCGCAAAGCGCAGCCAGTCGGCCTCGGCTTGCCAGTCGCGCGGCCACTTTGGATAGGTGACGACGATGTCGATACCGGCGGGCGCGCCCATGGCACGGTCGCCAGTCACCGTCGCCAACGCCTCACCCGCGGCTTGCGTGAAGTTGACGGCAGCGCGTACGCCGGAGGTCGCCAGACGCGAGACCAGATCGCGGCTCTCGGCAATGTCGACGCCCAGCGGTTTTTCCAGAAACACCGCCTTGCCAGCATCGGCGGCTGCCAGCGCATAGGCCTTCCGGGGTGCGGGCGGGCAGGCAAGGTAGACGACGTCCGACCCTGCGATCACCTCCTCGGCTGAGGCAGCGAGCGTCGTACCCGGCACCATGCCCGAGGCAAGACCGCGTGCCGCGGGCGATGGGTCCCAGATCGGGCCGGGCTCGAAGCGCTCGTGCTGGCCCATGTGTTCCAGCATGCGCCGTCCCATGATTCCGAGCCCGATGATCCCGGCACGGTGCGGTGTGGTCATGAATTCAGTCCTTGTAATGGGTCAGGCGATCGCAGTCTCGATTGCGATCTCCAGCTTGTCGACAAGCTCGCCGATCTGGTCATCCGAAATGATGAAGGGCGGGGCCAGCAGTACGTGATCGCCGGAAGCCCCGTCGATCGTGCCCGCCATGGGATAGCAGATCAGCCCGGCCCCGAACGCGGCTTTCTTGAGGGTCGCGGCCACACCCTTGGCGCGCGGGAACGGCGCCTTGGTTTCGCGGTCCTGGACGATTTCGACAGCGCGGAAGAGGCCGCGCCCGCGGATATCGCCGACATGGGCGTGCTGTCCGAAGCGTTGGCGGAGTGCGGCGTCCAGTTTCTGGCCCTGCTGGCGGCAACGTTCGATCAGACCCCCGTCCAGCAGCTTGGTGAGCACGGCCAGCGACCCGGCGCAGGCGGTGGGGTGGCCCAGATAGGTGTGGCCGTGCTGGAAGAGCGCCGAACCCTCTTCGATGGTGCGGTATATCCGGTCGGTACACAGCATCGCGCCGATGGGCTGGTAGCCCGCGCCGAGCCCCTTGGCGATGCACAGGATGTCGGGGGTCACCCCGTCCTCGGTGCAGGCGAAGAGGTGCCCTGTCCGGCCCATGCCGCACATGACCTCGTCAAGGATCAGGAGCACGCCGTGGCGGTCGCAGATCTCGCGGATGCGCCGGAGGTATGCGGGCGGGCCATGGATTGCCCCCGCGGTGGCGCCGCCGACGGTCTCGGCGATGAAGGCGATGACTGTCTCGGGGCCGAGGCGTTGGAGTTCGTCCTCCAGCGCATCGGCCGCACGGATCGCATAGGCGTCCTCGGTCTCGCCGTCGTGCCGGTTACGATAGGCATAGGGCGGGTCAATGTGGGCGACATCTATCAGCAGCGGCTCGAACTGTTGGCGCCGCCACTGGTTCCCGCCTGCGGCCAGCGCACCCAGGGTGTTGCCATGGTAGCTCTGCTTACGGGCGATCAGCCTGGTGCGCTGCGGCTCCCCGTTCTCGATATGAAATTGCCGGGCGAGCTTCAGTGCGGCCTCGACCGCTTCGGACCCGCCGGACACGAAGTAGACATGGTCCAGATCCCCCGGCGCGTGGGCGGCCAGCAGATCGGCAAGCTTCTCTGCCGGTTCGGACGTGAAAAACCCGGTGTGCGCGAAGGCGACCTCGTCAAGCTGCGCCTTGATCGCGGCAATGACGTCTGGATCCCCGTGGCCGAGGCACGAGACCGCCGCCCCGCCGGAGCCGTCCAGATAGCGCTTGCCGGTACTGTCGATCAGATAGCAGCCCTCGCCACCCGCCACGGTGGGAGGCTTGGCCTTCATGTGGCGGGGAAAGACGTGACTGATCTCTCGGCTTCCGTCAGCGGCCATGGTAGCTCTCCAGCGAGGGGCGGTGGTTCAGGGTAGACGCACGCCCGGAGGACCGCAATGCACGAGATGACCATCCGCGTCTATTACGAGGACACCGATTTCGGCGGTGTTGTCTATTACGCCAACTATCTGAAGTTCCTCGAGCGCGGGCGGACCGAAGCGCTGCGCGAGCTGGGCGTCGATCAGGTGGCGCTGAAGGAAGCAGGCCTCGTCTTCGTCGTCCGCAAAGTGGTGGCGGAGTATCTGGTGCCAGCGCGGTTCGATGATGTGCTGACTGTTGTGACCAGAGTGGCCTGGGTCAGGGGGGCGTCGGCCTGCATGGCTCAGAACATCCGGCGCGGCGGTGAGACGCTACTGTCGGCCGAGATCACGATTGCGTGCATGACGCTGGAGGGTCGCCCCACCCGTCTCCCGACGGAAGTACGTGCAAATCTCGTGCAAATGCAGGCAGATTCTTGAACGGCGCCAAGGAAAGTACGATTTGAAGCGTCAAAGTGGATGGTCGCATTTTGTGGCCAAATCGCGCATAACAAGGGCGACGGCGAACAAGAGTTGCACAACGCGACCGGGCGCCAGCGTCGAGCGGGACAGGACAGGTCGGTGAGATGATCACTTTGACGGGCATTGGTATGGGCGTGCTGGTCGCGGCCCAGGCAGCGGGCACAGATACAGGCCCGCTCGTAACAGACCTAGACAGCCTCACCGGAGGGCAGGCAGGCGGCCCCCCGGGCGAGGCGCCGGACTTCTCGGTCATGGCCATGTTCATGCAGGCCACCTGGGTCGTGAAGGTGGTGATGATCATCCTCGTCATGGCCTCGTTTTGGGCCTGGGCAATCATTGTCGAGAAATGGGTCATGTTCTCGCGGATGCGGGGACAATCGTCGCGGTTCGAGGAGGGGTTCTGGTCCGGCCAGCCGCTCGATGATCTGTTCGACCGGGTGTCTGACCGCACACGCACACCGATCGAGCGGATCTTTGTGGCCGGCATGACCGAATGGCGCCGGTCCTTCAGCGAAGGCGGCCTGATCCCCGGTACGCAGCAACGGGTCGATCGGGCCATGAACGTCGCGATCGCCAGGGAATCCGAGAAGATCAACAACCGACTGGGCTTTCTCGCCTCGGTCGGGGCGGTTGCCCCCTTCATTGGGTTGTTCGGTACGGTCTGGGGGATCAAGCACTCGTTCGAGTCGATCGCGACCCAGCAAAACACCAACCTCGCCGTCGTGGCGCCCGGCATCGCCGAGGCGCTTCTGGCCACGGCCCTGGGCCTGCTGGCAGCCATTCCCGCGGTGATGGCGTACAACCGTCTGCTGGCGGAGGCCGACAGCCTGACCGGCGGGCTGGAGAATTTCGCGGACGAGTTCTCGACTATCCTTGCGCGCCAGATCGACCGGCGCGGGATCAAGGGTGAGGCTGCCTGATGGGCGCCGGGGTCCAGCAGCGCGGCGGAGGCGGGGGTGGCCGGGGCCGCAGGCGCGCGCGGGGCGGCGGGCGGCCGATGTCCGAGATCAACGTCACGCCCTTTGTTGATGTTATGCTGGTGCTGCTAATCATCTTCATGGTCGCGGCTCCCCTGCTGACGACAGGTGTGCCGCTGGATCTGCCGAAGACCACGGCGGCAGCCTTGCCCACCGAGGAAGAAGAGCCGCTGGTGCTCAGCATCGATGCCGACGGCACGGTTTTCCTGCAGACCGAACCCCAGGACCTCGCGACGCTGCCCGAAAAGCTGGCCGCGGTGCGGGAGGCGCGCGGCGTGGACGGCGACAAGGTCTTCTTCCGCGCGGACAATGCGCTCACCCACGGGTACGTGCAGCAAGTGCTCGCCATGCTGCAAGGCGCGAATTTCAGCAAGATCAGCATGATCCACGATCTGCCCCGGGCGGCTGAGTAGCGATGCGCACCGGAGCCACGGTCTCTGGTGCGATGCACGCGGCCTTGGTGGCCGCAGCGCTTATTGGCTTCGACTGGTTTGCCGAGACGGATACGGTGCCCTTTACCGTAACCGAAATCGAGATGATCGATGGGCAGGACTTCGAGGCGGCGCTGTCGACAGCCCCGATTGTCCAGTCCACGGGCCCGGCGGACCTGGCCCCGCCCGCTGAAGGCCAAAGCGTGCCTGAGGCGCCCGATACACCCGAGGATACCGCGGCTCCCGATGAGGTCCCGGTCTTGTCAGAAGCGGACGCCCCGGCCCCGCGGCCGGAGCGCCCGGTCATCCAGCGGACCCCGCCGCCGACGCCGATCCCGTCCGAGCCGGAACTCCCCTCGATCGCCGAGATCCCGTCGCCTGATCCACTGGACCGGCAGGCAACCGCGCCCGAGAGCCCCGCCTCGACCGAACCGGTGCGCCCGCTCCAGACGATGACGCCGCCCTCGCCGTCGGAGAAGCCGACCCCGCCGCCGCCGCAGGACGAACCGGAGCCGGTGGTCGAGGAGCCCGAACCCCAGCCGCAGACGCCCGACCCCGAAGCAGTGGCCGAACGCCAGCCCGAGCCCGAACCGGTTGAGGAGCCGGAGCCGATTCAAGAGGCAGAAGCACAGCCCGAAGCTCCCGAGGGCCCGGCACCGGTCGAGGCCGCCCTACCTGTCGCGAAGCCCGCCAAGGTGGCGGCTGCCGCGCGGGCTGCGGCCGAGGCCGAACAAGCCCAGCGCAGACAGGAGCAGCCGGAGCAAGAGCAGCAGCCGCAGCCCAGCCAGCAAGCGGGCGGATCGCAGTCCGAGTTCGCGGCCAAGCTGAGCCGTGGTGAGCGAAATGCGCTGAGGCTGGGGATCAAGAAGTACTACGTCTACAACGGGGATCGGTCCGACCGAGACTTGCAGGTGATCATTCGGGTCCGGTTGAACCCGGACGGGACGATCAACGGTAAACCCGAACAGCGCCGCGCCGAAGGCGGTTCGTCCGCATCTCAGCGCGCGCTGTTCCAGGCGGGGCGCCGGGCGCTCATCCGGGCCGCTGGCGCTGGTGAGTTCAAGCGCCTGCCATCGGACAAATATCAACGCTGGAAGGTTTTGAACTTCCGTTTTTCGGTCGACGACATCAGAGGTACGTCATGATCCACAGGCCTGATCGGTATTTTCTGGCCCTCGGGGCCGCCCTTGGCGCGCTGCTCCTGGTGCTGGCACAGGCGTATGCCCAGGACCTCGACGGCGAACCGCTGATCGACATCACAAATCCGGAGTTCCAGCCGGTGCCGATTGCCGTGTCCAGCTTCGCGGCGGACGCCGCCCTCGGCGCGCAGGCCACCGAGATCCGGCAGATCGTGGAGGATGACCTCGAACGCTCGGGCCTGTTCCAGATCATTCCCCAGGCCGCACACATCGCGAACTTGCCGAACTTCGATGTCCTGCCCCAGTTCGCCGACTGGCGGGCGATCAACGCCGCGGTGCTGGTCACGGGCCGTGTGACGCGCGCGGCGGACGGCCGGTTGGTCGCGCAGTTCCGCGTCTTCGACACGGCCGCCGAGGAGCAGCTGGCGGGTAAGGAGGTTCTGGCCGATCCGGCAGATCTGCGCCGTGTCGGGCACCAGATCGCGGACGGTGTCTACGTGCCCGTGACCGGCGAGGGTCCGTATTTCGACAGCGAGGTTGTCTTCGTTGCCGAGTCAGGCCCCAAGGGCGACCGGCAAAAACGCCTAGCTGTCATGGATCAGGATGGGGCGAATGTCCGCTATCTGGCCGATGCATCCGGGCTGGTTCTGCAGCCGGTCTTCTCGCCGACCGGCGATAACATTCTCTACATCTCGTACAACACTGGCGCGCCGGAAGTGTTCCTCATGAACTTGAAGTCCCGCCAGCGTGAACGCCTGGGATCTTTTCCTGGGATGAGCTTCTCGCCGCAATTCTCACCCACAGGAAGTGAAGTCCTGTTTTCGCTGTCGATCGGGGGCAACACGGATCTATATGCGATGAGCCTGTCGAACCGCGCACGGCGGCGCCTGACGCGAAGCCCAGGGATCGAGACCTCGGCCTCCTATAGCCCCGATGGCAGCCAGATCGTCTTCGAGAGCGACCGCTCCGGGCGCCAGCAACTCTACGTCATGCCGGCAGGCGGCGGCGAGGGGCAGCGTATCAGCTTCGGCCAGGGCTCGTATGGGACGCCCATCTGGTCGCCGAAAGGGGACCTCATCGCCTTCACCAAGATAGTCGGAGGGCGCTTTCACATTGGGGTGATGCGCCCCGATGGCTCGGACGAGCGCTTGCTGTCGACCAGCTTTCTGGATGAAAGCCCGACGTTCGCGCCAAACGGCCGTGTCTTGATGTTCTACCGAGAGACGCCGGGGGCGCAGGGGACGTCCCAGGTCATGTCCATCGATGTTACCGGCCGCAATCTGCGGCGGGTGGCGACACCGGGGCCAGCGTCCGACCCGTCGTGGTCGCCGCTGCGAAACTGAGAGGTCCCGGCGCTTGCGCGCATCGGGACGGGCTGAGATACTCCACGCGCTTCGCGTGGGGGTCTTGAACGTGAGACAAGTCAGGAGAACACCGACATGAAGATTTTCAACGCCTTCGCGCTTGTGGCGGCGCTTGCCGTCGCCGGGTGCGCAGACGAGACACCGACCTCCGCATCGACATCCCCGACCGGGGCCGTGGGCGCGGGTGGGCCTGCGCCCAATACCGTCGCCTATTTCAACCAGGTCGTGGGTGATCGGGTGTTCTTCGCCACCGACCGCCACACGCTGGACCCGACCGCGCAGGCAACTCTGCAGCGTCAGGCCCAGTGGTTGCAGGCCAACCCAGGTTCGAACGTCACGATCGAGGGTCATGCCGATGAACGTGGCACGCGTCAGTACAACCTCGCTCTCGGCGCGCGCCGCTCGAACTCGGTGCGCCAGTTCCTGATCCAGCAAGGCGTGGATGCAAATCGGCTTCGGGCCGTGAGCTTCGGCAAGGAACGTCCGGTTGCGCTCTGTTCGAACGAGAGCTGCTGGAGCCAGAACCGCCGCAGTGTCAGCATCGTGATCGGCGCGCCGACAAGCTGACTGCTGACCAAGACCGGCTTGGCCGCCGCGTTTGCGGCCTTGCCACCCCTAGCCGTTTAAGGAGGCAGCCATGCCCCGTCCTCGCCGTTCCCATGCTCTGACCGGCCTGATAGCTCCGCTGGTGATTGGCACAGTTTTGCTCTCGGCCCCGACCCATGCCCAGACGTGGCAGGGATCGTCCGATCCACAAGAGCTTCGCTATCGCCTCGATGTTCTGGATGCCGAGCTTGCAGACATCCGGGCGCGTCTCGGGGGTGCAACGGCTGGGACCCCACGCGTGTCCACCGGTGGCGACACGGCGCTCATCGAGAGCGAGCTGCGGCGTCTGACCGCCCAGGTCGAGCAGATGCAGAACCAGATCAACCGCATCCAGGAGGATGCAACCCGGCGCTTCGGCGACATCGAGTTCCGGCTGACTGAACTGGAGGGTGGGGACACCAGCCAGGTTGGCCAGACCCCGACGGTGGGTGGTCAACCTGTCACGGCCTTTCCGCAGGCGGGCCAGCAGGTAGCCGCGACCTCGGTCAGTGAACAGGGCGACCTCGACCGTGCCGTCAACGATGTGCAGCAGGGGCGTTTCGACCAGGCGGAAGACCGGTTGCTCCGCTTCCTGCGGGACTATCCCCAAAGCCCCCTGGCGGGGGATGCCTACTACTGGCTGGGAGAGAGCCGTTTCGTGCGCGGCGTCCATGCCGACGCGGCCAAGGCATATCTTGACGGTTACCAGACTGCACCGCGCGGCGCCCGGGCGCCGCACAACCTCTTCAAGCTGGGGGTGTCTCTCGGACGCCTTGGCCAACTGAACGAGGCGTGCCAGACGCTGCGCCAGGTGGGTGCCCAGTTCCCGAGTGCTCCCGATGGCCTGGTCGGTCGCGCGGACGCCGAGGCTGACCGACTGACCTGTGGGTGACGGGCTAGACCTCCAGCAGATCGAGGCCGAGTTTGGGCGCCTGGTCGAACCGGGCCCGGTCGGCGTTGCCGTCTCGGGCGGAGGGGACTCCATAGCGCTGCTGGCGCTCGCGCAGCGGGCCGGGCTGCCAGTTCAGGCCGCGACCGTCGATCACGGTCTGCGTCCCGCCGCCAAGGATGAAGCGCGGGCGGTGGCCCACTTCTGCGCCGAGCGCGCGATCCCGCACGCGATCCTCGGGATCGGCGCGCTGCCGGCGCGTGGCAACTTGCCCGCCAAGCTCCGGGATGCGCGCTATGGTGCCCTGATCGGCTGGGCCGGGGAACACGGTATCGGCCAGATTCTGCTCGGTCACACAATGGACGATCAGGCCGAGACGGTGCTGATGCGGCTGGCGCGGGGCTCGGGCACCGTGGGTCTTGCGGGCATGTACGACCGCCGGGTGTCGGCAGACATCGCGTGGTTGCGTCCGCTCCTGTGGACGCGGCGGGCCGATCTGCGGTGCTGGCTAGAGGCAAACGCAATTCAGTGGTTTGACGACCCGACGAACGAGGATGAGGCCTTCGACCGGATCAAGGCCCGACGCGCGCTCGACTGTCTGGCACCTCTGGGGATCACGGTCGACCGGCTGGCCCGCAGCACCAGCACCTTCAAGCGCCAGGCCGAGGTTCTGTCCGACGCATCGGAGCAGTTGCACGATCTGGCCGCGCGCCCGGCCGCTCAGGGCGGCATCTACCTCGACCGCCCGGCGCTACGGCGGGCAAGGGAGGATGCTGCCCTTCGTGTCCTCGGGGGCGCCTTGGTCGAGATCGGCGGCGGTCCCTACATGCCAAGAATGGAGGGGTTGCAGCGGCTGCTGGCCGAGATCGTCGACCATGGCAGCTTCCGCCGAACCCTCAACCACTGCCTCATCGAGAGCGTGCCGAACACCGATCATGTGGTGATTATGCCCGAACCTGCGGCATCTGAGACGCCATGACCATGGCCATTCCCCTTAACTCGGGCTAAGAGCCCCCTATCTATATCCTCAAAGGCGGCGGTGGTCGTCCGCGATTTTCAGCGAAAAGGGGCATTCGCCTTGGGTAACGCAAAAAACCTCGTCTTCTGGGGCATCTTGATCCTGCTTCTCGTCACGCTCTTCAGCGTGCTGCAGGACGGATCGGGAAATGGCCGCAACTCGAAAGTCAGCTTCTCCGAGTTCATGGGGATGGTGGACAATGGTGATGTGCAGAGCGTCACGATAGATGGCGAGAATGTGAGCGTCCGCACGACCGACGGCCGCCGCTTCGCTACGGTGCGCCCGTTCGATGCCGACATCACGTCGGATCTGATTCAGAGGGGCGTGCAGGTCGAGGTCGAGCCGCAGGAGCGCGGCTTCCTCTCGATGCTCTCGTTCTACCTGCTGCCCATGCTGCTGCTGATCGGCTTCTGGTTCTTCATGCTCAACCGCATGCAGGGCGGCGGGCGCGGGGCGATGGGTTTCGGGAAGTCCAAGGCCAAGCTGCTGACCGAACGGTCCGGCAAGGTGACATTCGACGATGTCGCCGGGATCGACGAGGCCAAGGAGGAGCTCGAGGAGATCGTCGAGTTCCTGAAGGACCCGCAAAAGTACTCGCGGCTCGGGGGCAAGATCCCCAAGGGCGCGCTGCTGGTGGGCCCGCCGGGTACCGGTAAGACACTGCTCGCGCGCGCAATTGCGGGTGAAGCAGGCGTGCCGTTCTTCACGATCTCGGGTTCGGACTTCGTCGAGATGTTCGTCGGTGTCGGCGCCAGCCGCGTGCGCGACATGTTCGAGCAGGCGAAGAAGAATGCTCCCTGTATCGTGTTCATCGATGAAATCGACGCGGTCGGGCGCCACCGTGGCGCGGGATACGGCGGTGGCAATGACGAGCGAGAGCAGACGCTGAACCAGCTGCTGGTGGAAATGGACGGGTTCGAGGCGAACGAGGGGGTGATCCTGATCGCCGCCACCAACCGCCCGGACGTTCTAGATCCGGCCCTTCTGCGCCCCGGCCGTTTCGATCGCCAGGTCGTCGTGACCAACCCCGACATCAAGGGCCGCGAGAAGATCTTGCAGGTTCATGCCCGCAAGGTGCCGCTGGCGCCGAACGTCAATCTGCGCAACATCGCGCGGTCGACGCCGGGGTTCTCGGGTGCTGATCTGGCCAACCTCGTGAACGAGGCCGCGCTGGCCGCTGCGCGCGCCGACAAGCGTCTGGTCACTATGGACGACTTCGAGTTCGCCAAGGACAAGGTCATGATGGGCGCCGAGCGGCGCTCGATGGTCATGACCGACGAGGAGAAGGAGAAGACGGCGTATCACGAGGCGGGCCACGCGCTCGTCGGATGGTACGTGCCGCAGCACGATCCGATCTACAAGGCCACGATCATCCCGCGCGGTCGCGCGCTGGGGCTGGTCATGTCGGTGCCGGAGCGCGACAGCTATTCGACCTCGAAGACCAAGTACACCTCGCAGCTTGCCATGGCGATGGCCGGGAAGGCGGCCGAGGAGATCAAGTACGGTGAGGACGATGTGACCTCGGGCCCCGTGTCGGACATTCAGCAGGTCTCCAAGATTGCGCGTGCCATGGTCACCCGGTTCGGCATGTCGGACAAGGTTGGCAACATCGACTATTCCGATGAGCAGGAGAGCTTCCTGGGCTCGTTCAGTGCCGGGTCGTCCCGGATCTCGGGGCCAACGCAGAAGCTGATCGAGGAGGAGGTCCGTCGCCTGATCGATGAGGCCTACACCACCGCGCGCGGTATCCTGACCGATAGGAGCGACGAGTTCGAACGGCTCGCGCAGGCACTGCTGGAATATGAGACGTTGACCCATGACGAGATCGCGAAAGTCATCAAGGGCGAGGCTCTCGACCGGTCGGAGGACGACACACCGTCGACGCCGACGGATACCGGCAGCAGCCATGCCGCGATCCCGAAAGCCGGCAAGCCCCGGCGTGGCGACGGTGAGCCCGATCCGGGGATGGAGCCTCAGCCGAACTAGGTTTGGCCGTCAACCAACGCCGTAAATGCAGTCGAACAGCCGGGCCCCAGCCCGGCTGTTTTCGTTAAGGGCAGAAAGTGTTGGGGCGTCCCCGTCGGCGCGGCGATCACTCTTGATCTACGGCTCCCGGGAAATCCTCCTCGAGCTTGAGCCGGTAATCCCCGCGATGCGGTTTGTTGCCGTAGTGGATCACAGGGGATTCGGTATCCAGCCAGATCTCGCCCCCACAGTCATGCGTCCAGCGCATGCAGAAGCTCTGATCCTCACCGTACATCAGCCCCCCGTCCTTCGATGTCCGATGACTGAAATAATCGTGGTAGATCAGCCCCTTGTGCAGGGGCAGTTTCTCCAACCGCGGCTTTCTTTCGACGATCCCCTTCGCGACCATGGTCTCGGGCACCGCGCGCGACATCAGCATCATGCCGGTGCCCGTTGCGGGCACCGTGATGAAGCCGCCACGGCGCTTGGCCGTCCACTTGGTGCCGCCAAAATCGGCGAGCTGGTGATTGTAGATCCATGTTCGCGCCAGCAGATCCGGCATGGAGGATTTCTGATCGTCGGGCAGCCCGGCCTCCGCCTCGATCAGTTCGCGAAGCCGGGCCCAGCGCGGATGCTTCTGGGGGTATGCCGTTGCGGTGAAATCCTCGTTGAAGTCGAGCAACCGCCAGATGGCCGATGGCTCCGTGACCATGTCCGAGTCCAGCAGCAGCATGTGCGTGAACTGCGTCCACGTGTGA
This sequence comes from Pseudomonadota bacterium, assembly GCA_039033215.1. Classification (GTDB taxonomy): domain Bacteria; phylum Pseudomonadota; class Alphaproteobacteria; order Rhodobacterales; family Rhodobacteraceae; genus Thermohalobaculum. The sequence goes on from JBCCDA010000028.1 coordinate 36,025, forward strand.
AAACAGCTCATCAGCTGGTTGCGCGAGAACACGATGTCCGAAAACTCGTAGGTATGAAAGGCGAACGGAATCCGCCGCTTCTGCAGCGCTTGTGTCAATCCGATCAGGAACTTAGCGGTCGGTGTCGCGATGTCGCCCTGGGTTGGCATGGCGATCAGTAGACAGGTCTCTTGGCTCATTCGGCGTTCTCCGGAATCTCCGCCAGCGTCCGGCTGAACGCGCCCGTGGCGGGGGGCTGTGCGACACGGGATCGGGTCGTTTTGGGAGCCCTTGCGCTGTCTCTCAGGGCGTATTGCATGCGTATTGCTCGCGTATTGCAGGCGTATTGCACCCGTATTGCACGCGTATGTACAAAAAGTCGACTTGCCCGGATACGCTGATCGCATCCGCCATTGGATTTTCACCCGTTGGCGCCAGCCACGCTTGCTGAGCGCTGGGGGCGGGGACATATCTCATCCATGTCCTGAAGACGTGACTGGACAGAGTAGGTCAGATCAGCTTACCTTTTTCAAGACCAATGCCGGGGAGGTGACGGACATGGATCTGCGCGACGTCAAGCTATCGGACCGCTACGACATCGACCGCTCCCCCGTCCTGTTGTCAGGGACCCAGGCGCTGGTGCGCGCGACCCTGATGCAGCGGGCGCGCGACGTGGTGGCCGGGCACAACACGGCGGGCTATGTGACGGGATACCGGGGCTCGCCATTGGGCGCCGTCGACTCGACGTTCCAATCGGCGACGAAGTGGACCGAACCGGCCCATGTCAAATTCCACCCGGGTCTCAACGAAGACCTCGCCGCCACGGCCATCTGGGGCGCCCAGCAGGCCGAGCTTCGGGGCGAGGGCAAGTACGACGGGGTCTTCTCGCTCTGGTACGGCAAGGGGCCGGGGGTCGACCGCTCGGGCGATGTCTTCCGGCACGCCAACGTCGCGGGGTCGTCTCCGCTGGGCGGGGTTATCGTGGCCATGGGCGACGACCATACGGGCGAGAGCTCGACCACGCTCCACCAATCCGAGCTCGCCCTGATGGATGCGATGATGCCGATCCTGTCGCCCGCCGGGGTGCAGGAGCTGCTGGACTTTGCCATCACCGGCTGGGCTATGTCCCGGTACTCTGGCCTATGGGTCGGGCTGAAGTGCATGAAGGACACCGTCGAGGCGACGGCCGTCGTCGATGGGGATCCCCACCGGGTGCAGATCCAGTTCCCGACGGACTTCGAGATGCCGGAGGGCGGGCTGAACATCCCCGTCTACGAGGAGCCGTTCCAGGGCGAGGACCGCATCCACGATCACAAGCGCTTCGCCGCCCAGGCCTTCGCGCGCGCCAATCGGCTGGACCGGCGGACGCTGGGCGCCCCGGGTGCACGGGTCGGCGTGGTCGCGGCGGGCAAGTCCTGGCTCGATGTCGTCCACGCGATGGACCTGCTGGGCATCGGTGAGGATGAGGCCGAGCGCATGGGCCTCAGTGTCTACAAGGTCGGCATGGTCTGGCCGCTGGAGCCGCAGCGCCTGAGCGAATGGGCCGACGGGCTGGACCTGATCATCGTGGCCGAGGAGAAGCGCGCGGTCATCGAGACGCAGCTCAAGGAGATCCTCTACCACATGCCCAACCGGCCTCGGGTCGTGGGCTGGAAGGACGAGCACGGCGCGGTGCTGTTCAGCGTCAAGAAGGGGTTGGATCCGGTCACGATCGCGCTGGGGATCGGTGCCAAGCTGGAGGCCGAGGGCTGCGGGACGGACTCGATGCGCCACGCCATGGCGGCGCTGACGGATGCGAGCCGGACCGACAACACGCCTGATGCCGCGACGCGCACGCCCTGGTTCTGCGCGGGCTGCCCGCACAATTCCTCGACCAAGATCCCGGAAGGCTCCCGGGCCTATGCCGGGATCGGCTGCCACTACATGGTGCAGTGGATGGACCGCGACACGCTGGGCTACACGCACATGGGCGGCGAGGGCGCCAACTGGATCGGTGAGGCGCCGTTCTCGACGCGCAGCCATGTGTTCCAGAACGTGGGTGACGGGACGTACAACCATTCCGGCATTCAGTCGATCCGGGCGGCGGTCGCGGCGGGTGATGTGAACATCACGTTCAAGGTGCTCTACAACGACGCGGTCGCGATGACGGGCGGGCAGGGCCACGATGGCGACATCACGGCGGACCGCATCGCGCGCGAGCTGCTGGGGATCGGCGTCAAGCGGCTGGTCGCCGTGGTCGACGAGAAGGAGATGGGCTGGGTCGAGTTCCCCCGCGAGGTTGCGGTCTTCCCGCGATCGGAGTTGTTGCGCGTCGAGCGCGAGTTGCGCGATGTGCCCGGTGTGACGGCGATGATCTACGTGCAGACCTGTGCTGCCGAGAAGCGGCGGCGGCGCAAGCGCGGCAAGTTCCCGAACCCGACTGAGCGGGTGTTCATCAACCCGAACGTCTGCGAAGGCTGCGGCGATTGCGGCGTGCAGTCGAACTGTGTCGCCATCCTGCCGAAGGAGACGCCGCTGGGCCGCAAGCGCGAGATCGATCAGTCCGCATGCAACAAGGATTTCTCGTGCCTCAAGGGGTTTTGCCCGTCGTTCGTGACGGTCGAAGGTGCCGAGCCCAAGAAGAAGGCAACCGCCTCGTTCCAGGTGCCCGAGCTGCCCGAACCCACGCTGCCCGCGCTGAACGGCCCCTACAACGTGCTGGTGACCGGAGTCGGCGGGACCGGCGTGGTCACCGTAGGTGCGTTGTTGTCCATGGCCGCGCATCTGGAGGGCAAGGGGGCCGCCGAGATGCAGATGGCGGGCTTGGCCCAGAAGGGCGGGGCGGTTGCGATCCACTGCCGGGTGGCGCCGCGCCCCGAGGATATCTCGGCCGTTCGGATCTCGGTTGGTGAGGCCGATGCGGTGATCGGGGGCGATCTGGTGGTCACCGGGGGTCAGAAGGCGCTGGCGCTGATGCAGCGCGGGCGCACCGGCATGATCTGCAACAGCCATGAGATCATCACCGGTGCATTTACGCGCGATACCGAGTTCCAGCTGCCTACGGACAGCTTGCGCCTGTCGGTCGAGCGCAAGCTCGGCGAGGAGGCTGTCACGATGGTCGAGGCGAACCGGCTGGCCGAGGAGATGCTTGGCGATTCCATCTACTCGAACGTGCTGCTGCTGGGGGCCGCCTGGCAGCGGGGGCTGCTCCCGGTGTCGCGGGATGCCATCCTCAAGGCGATCGAGCTGAACGGCGCAGGCGTCGACGGGAACAAGCAGTCGTTCGAGATCGGGCGCTGGGCGGTCGCAGAACCGGCGAGCCTGGAGCAGTACCTGACACCGCCCGCTGATGTAATCGAGACGCTGCCCGCCAAGATCGCCCGGCGCGAGGCGCACCTTACCGGTCATAGCGGAGCCCGCTATGCCCGGCGCTACCGCAAGCTCGTGGACCGAGCGGCGGAGGCCGAGAAAGCAGTGGGCCGCGAGGGCCTGGCCGAGGCTGTCGCAGAAGGCTATTTCAAGCTGATGGCCTACAAGGACGAGTACGAGGTCGCGCGTCTCCATGTCGAGACGCTGGAGACCGAGTTGGCTGAGGCTTTCGACAATGTGGGCAAGATCAGCTTTCACATGGCCCCGCCGATCTTTGGCAAGAAGGACGCTGACGGACAGCCCGTGAAGACCAAGTTCGGACCCTGGATGTTTCGGGCGCTCAAGGTTCTGTCGAAGCTGAAAGGCTTGCGCGGCACGCCGTTGGACATCTTCGGTTACAGTGCTGAGCGCCGGGGCGAGCGCAAGGCCATCAAGGACTACGAACTCGTTGCCAACGAATTGATCACAGGACTTACGCCGGAGAAGATCGGTCTCGCCGCCGAGGTTGCGCGTCTGCCCCTCAAGGTGCGTGGCTTCGGGCATGTGAAGGAGGCCAACGCAGGTGCGGTGGCGAAGGAGGAAGCGGCGCTGATGGCTCAGTTCCGCGCCCCGGGTGCCCCGCGCGCGCAGGCGGCTGAGTAACAAAGGTTTGTCGCGCGGCCAACACGCCCTTTGGGCGTGCTGACCTTCCGACCGGCCCTTACGAGAGAAAGCAGGATACAAAGGAACCAAAATCGCATTGGAGATAATGCCCAAAGGAGTAATAAAGATAAAGGTGGCGTTTTGAATGGCTGCTGCCGCTCCCTCTATCCCTGAC
>JBCCDA010000029.1:0-39947 GCA_039033215.1 Pseudomonadota bacterium
CACTTGCCCCCCGGCAGGCGATACTCGGGCAAGGGGCCCACCCGGTCGACACAAGCCTGGAAGAGATCCCCGGGGACACAGGCCGCCGGGGCGTTCATCGCGAGACGCGTGGACCCATCGGCTTCGGCCGACCAGTTGATGAGCCGCCCGCCCCCCGGTGTGCCCGCCGAAAGCGAGGCATAGGTCTTGCCCGATGCCGCCAGCCGCTGGCCAAGGGTCGGCACCTCGAGCACCCTCCCGCGGGCAAATGCCGCCGACAGTGCGGCGTCATCCCCGGTGTTCAGAACCCCGTCCGCCAGTTCCGGCGCCACAAAGGCGTTCCCGACGATCCCGTGCCGGCGCGGCAGGCATCCGGTCGTCACGGCGGATTGGTTGACGCGCGTCTCCGTCGGGTAGGTCGAGCGGCTGTTGACATAGCGCACGCCGCCCGCCGCAAAGCCACACAGCACCGGCATCAGGTCGGGCGTGACGAACTCCGGTCTCAGCGCATCGAAGACACAGATGAGGACTTTCATGTGAACTGGACGTTGGCTGCTTCCGCGGCGCACGCCTCCCGCGAGGGACAGCCGGCTAGGTGGTCGTTCACCAAGCCGCAGGCCTGCGAAAACGCGTACACGATGGTGGGGCCGCAGAACTTGAAGCCTTCGGCCTTCAGCGCCTTCGACATCTCTCGGCTGACAGGGGTCTCGGCCGGGACATCCTCCAGCGTCTCCGGCGCGTTCTGGAGCGGTTGGAAGTCGTAGAACTGCCAGAGGAACCGGGCAAAGCCCTCACGTTCCTCGACCCGCAGATAGGCCTGCGCGTTCCCGATCGTCGCCTCGATCTTGCCGCGGTGCCGGACGATCCCGGGATCGGCCAGCAGACGTGCGACATCGTCCTCTCCGTAGCGCGCGACCTTCACGGGATCGAACCCGTCGAACCCCGCCCGGAACGCCTCGCGTTTGCGGAGAATCGTTATCCACGCGAGCCCCGCCTGGAAGCCATCGAGGATCAGTTTCTCCCAGAGCGCACGGCCGTCGGTGTCGGGCCGACCCCACTCATCGTCGTGATAGGCAACGTAAAACGGGTCCGTACCGCACCATCCGCACCTGCTGTCGTCGGAATCCGTCATGCCGTGCCCTCCTATTAAACAAAGATTAGAACAATCAAGGAACGCTCCACAAGTCATCAAGGGGAATGGATGCCGTGTACCGCAAGAATTTTGACCAGACAGGTGAGACGCCGCGCGCTGCTTCGGCCAAGCCGGCGACGTGCGCCGTCCTCGCCGTGGGGGTCGACAACCTAGCCGCACTGGAGGAGTTGTTCGGGCCAAAGATGGGCAGCGCCCTTCTGGATGCAGTCTCGGATTTGATCCACAAGAAGACCCCGCACGTCGCCATCATCCGCCGCACGCGGCACAATCGGTTCTTGCTGGAACTGCCCGGGTTTGACGAGGCCGAGGCGTCGCAGCTCTTTTCGCAGTTGCGTGACGGGGCGGCCGCGGACGTGGTTGAGACACAGTACGGTCCGGTCGCCGTCACACTATCGGCCGGGTGCGCGATCCAGGGTGATGGTATCACGGCGGAGACGCAGGAACCCGCCGCGCTGCACGCCCTGCACTCGGCGATGGCCACAGGTGTCGGAAGCTTTCATGTGGCCCAGGACGACAGCGCGCTGATCGCATATCGGACGCGCCTGATGCAGGCCTCTCAAGCAGCGTTGTCCGATCAGGATCTCACGCTTGCCTTTCAACCGATCGTGCGGGCCGAGGGTGGCAACATGATCAGCTTCCACGAATGCCTGGCGCGCATTCGCAAACCCGAGGGCGGGCTGATCACCGCCGCCGAATTCATGCCCGCCATCGAACGGCTGGGTCTTTCGTCCCTGATTGACCGTCAAGTTCTGATGATGACGCTGGAGCAACTCACGCTTCACCCCCTCGCCCGGTTCTCGATGAACATCTTTCCCCACACCATGCACGACGCACAATGGATGTCGCTGTTCGAGAACGCTGTGGAAAGCGACCCGTCCCTCGCCGAGCGCCTGATCGTGGAAGTGACCGAAACCTCCGCGCTGCTCGACTTGGCACGAACCGAGGCGTTCATGAACCGGTTGCGCGGCACTGGCGTCAGCTTTGCGCTGGACGACTTCGGAGCCGGGCAGACATCGCTTCGCTACCTTCGTGACCTGCGGTTCGACATCCTCAAGATCGATGGACGCTTCGTGCGCAACGTCAACGAGGATGACGACAACGCCTACCTGATCGAGACGATGGTCAGGATCGCCGAGCGATTCGACATGATGTCCGTCGCGGAAGCCGTTCAGACTCCGGCCGAGGCACGGCGTCTGAGCAGTCTGGGCGTCGAGTTCTTCCAGGGCTTCCAGTTCGGCTCGCCCAGCCTGCTTCTGCGGCCCACCCCGACACCGATGCCGGAGGTTGCCGTGCAGGCGTAGGTCCGCCTAGTTGCCTCGGCTGAGCTTCTCCAGCTGGGCCTGCATTTCGCGCAGCTGAGTCTGCAGCGCGTCGATGTCTTGGCTCAGGTCCTTCGGAGGTTCGGGCGGGCTTGCAGGCGCCTCGCCCTCTGGCCCTGACACGTCATTGGGGAACGGCGTAAATATTTTCATCGAGCGCTGGAAAAGATCCATGTTCGCGCGGGTCATCTGCTCGAGGTTGTTGATAGCGGCGCCAGCTCCGAACGCCGTGCGCATCTTTTCCTGGTTCTTGGTGAACGCATCCATGGCAGCATCCAGGTAGCTCGGCACGACACCCTGCAGCGGATCACCATAGAGCCGGATCAGTTCGCGCAGGAAGTTCGTGGGCAACATGTTCTGGTCCTTGCCCTCCTCCTCGACGATGATCTGCGTCAACACTGAACGGGTGATATCCTCCCCGGTCTTGGCATCGTAGACGCCAAAATCACGGCCCTCGCGGACCATCTGGGCGAGGTCGTCCAGCGTCACGTAACTGGACTTCGCGGTGTTGTAGAGACGACGGTTGGCGTACTTCTTGATGACGACCTTCACGTCGATTCCGTCCGCCGCCGGGCCCTTCGATCGCCGTGTGCGCTCAGTCTTTGTCACCGGTAACCTCCCTGTACATCAATTCGATACTTGCACCCCGGCTCTCGCAGCGCAACACATCGTTGCATGTGCGAACTCGGGTCGCAACTCGCACTTTTGTGCAGTGCAGCAAAAATGACGCATTGTCGTGCTAGGCGCCCCATGGCACACATCGCGTTAACGATATCAACTCCGGGAGAGGAAAGGATACTCCATGACCAACGTCGTGATTGCGTCGGCGGCCCGCACCGCCGTGGGGAGTTTCAACGGGGCATTCGCCAACACCCCCGCGCACGATTTGGGCGCGACGGCGATCAAGGCCGCGCTCGCGCGCGCCGGCGTCGAAGCAGCCGAGGTCTCGGAGACTATTCTCGGCCAGGTGCTCACGGCCGGCCAGGGTCAAAACCCCGCCCGCCAGGCCCACGTGTCCGCGGGATTGCCGATCGAATCCTCCGCCTGGAGCATCAATCAGGTCTGCGGCTCGGGCCTGCGCGCGGTTGCCATCGGCGCCCAACACGTGGCGCTGGGCGATGCCGCGATCGTGGTTGCCGGTGGACAGGAGAGCATGAGCCTCAGCCCCCACGTCAGCCATATGCGCGCGGGCACCAAGATGGGCGACGTCAAGATGATCGACTCGATGATCAAGGACGGCCTCTGGGATGCGTTCAACGGCTACCACATGGGCAACACCGCCGAGAACGTGGCCAAGCAATGGCAACTGACCCGCGAGGAACAGGACGAGTTCGCCCTTGCCTCGCAGAACAAGGCCGAGGCTGCCCAGGTCGCCGGCCGCTTCGATGACGAGATCGCGCCGTTCGTCGTGAAGACCCGCAAGGGCGAGACGATTGTCGACAAGGACGAGTACATCCGTCTGGGCGCCACGATCGAAGGGATGCAGAAACTGCGCCCCGCCTTCGACAAGGAGGGCACGGTCACGGCGGCAAATGCCTCGGGCATCAACGACGGCGCGGCGGTGACCCTGCTGATGTCCGCGGAGGAAGCCGCGAAGCGCGGGATCACGCCATTGGCGCGGATCGCCTCGTATGCGACGGCGGGCGTCGACCCCTCGATCATGGGCACGGGACCGATCCCGGCGTCGCGCATGGCACTGGAGAAAGCGGGCTGGAAGGTGGAGGACCTCGACCTGGTCGAGGCCAACGAGGCTTTCGCGGCCCAAGCCTGCGCGGTCAACAAGGACATGGGCTGGGACCCGTCCATCGTGAATGTCAACGGCGGCGCGATCGCAATCGGCCACCCCATCGGCGCATCGGGGTGCCGGGTTCTCAACACGCTCCTGTTCGAGATGCAGCGCCGCGATGCCAAGAAGGGTCTGGCCACGCTGTGCATCGGCGGTGGCATGGGCGTCGCCATGTGCGTCGCGCGCGACTGACCGTGATACAAATCAAGGCGGGGCATCGAAGCTCCGCCCCATAAACTCATAAACGACAGAACGAGGAGACGAAACATGGCACGAGTTGCCCTGGTGACAGGTGGGTCGCGCGGCATTGGCGCAGCGATCTCGAAGGCCCTGAAAGATGCCGGCTGCACGGTCGCGGCGAACTATGCCGGAAATGACGAGGCGGCGGCGGCCTTCAAGGCTGAGACCGGCATCCCTGTCTACAAATGGTCAGTTGCCGACTATGACGCCTGCGTTGAAGGCGCAAAGCAGGTCGAGGCCGACCTCGGTCCCGTCGACATCGTCGTAGCGAACGCGGGCATCACGCGCGACGCGCCATTTCACAAGATGACCCCCGAGCAATGGCAGCAGGTCGTCGACACGAACCTCACCGGCGTCTTCAACACGGTGCACCCCGTCTGGCCCGGCATGCGCGAGCGCAAGTTCGGCCGCGTCGTGGTGATTTCTTCCGTGAACGGGCAGAAAGGTCAGTTCGCGCAGGTCAACTATGCGGCGACCAAGGCGGGCGATATCGGCATCGTGCGGTCGCTGGCGCAGGAAGGCGCCCGCGCCGGGATCACCGCGAACGCGGTATGCCCCGGCTACATCGCGACGGAAATGGTGATGGCGGTGCCCGAAAAGGTCCGCGAGGCGATCATTGGCCAGATACCAACCGGCCGCCTGGGTGAGCCCGAGGAAATCGCCCGCTGCGTCGCTTTCCTGGTGTCGGATGACGCGGGGTTCATCAACGGCTCTACGATCTCGGCCAATGGCGGGCAGTTCTTCGGCTGATCCCGGCCAAAAATGAAAAGGCCGGCGCCCTGATCAGGTGCCGGCCTGTTTCTCGGTTGGCGGAGGCGATTACGCTGTGCGCGTCGTCTTGACCGAAGGTGCTGACTTGTGTTCGGGCTGCGTGAAAAGCGAACGGATTGCAGCTGCGATGGCTTTCGAGCGCAGGCGGCTGCCCTTCGCGACATAGTGGTCAACGGTCGCCTGATCGACTTGCGGTGGAGTTAAGGAAGACTTAATCATTGAACTGCTCCATCTCGTGGCACACCACTGTGCCTGCTCTGGTAGTGTATATGGAGGACATTGTGCAAAGCAGCAAACGAGTCTTTCTTGGCGTCAGTTCAATCTGGCTTAACTGAGGGATGCCCAGCCGCCTACCTCCGCTGACCGCGCTGCGCGCATTCGAAGCTGCGGCCCGCCACATGAGCTTTGCCAAGGCTGCCGAAGAGCTCTTTGTTACGCCCGCGGCGCTTAGCTACCAGATCAAGCAGCTCGAGGAGCATCTTGGGATCGCGGTCTTTCGGCGGCTCAACAGGGCGGTCGAGTTGACCGACGCTGGCATCGCCTTGCAGCCCGGCGTGGCGGAGGGGTTTGACAGCCTGCGCACGGCGGTTCGGGCGGTTGAGCGGCTGCAGGAGACGCAGTCGCTCACGATCACGGCCGGGCCGGCCTTCACGGCGAAGTGGCTCGCGCCCCGCTTCTTTCGTTTTGCCAACGCCCACCCGGAACTGGATCTGCGATTTGTCGCGACCTTGCGGCTGATGGATTTCACCCGGGACGGGGTCGACGCCGCGATCCGCTTCGGGCCGAGGGCCGACGAAGGCTATTACTCCGAGATCCTGGCAGAGGAATGGATCACTCCGGTTTGTACGCCCCAGATCGCCGAACGCATCGAGAAGCGCGGGATGGATGGGATCATGCTCTTGCACGACGAGAGCATCGAGTTCCTGAACCCGACCCCTAACTGGGAAACCTGGGCCCGAATGACGGGGATGAACATCGACTGGGGGCATGGGCAGCGTTTCACCAACGCCGATCACGCAATCGACTTTGCGCTGGAGGGCGGCGGACTCGTGCTGGGCAGGGTTGTCCTGGTCGAGCGTTACCTCGAAACAGGACGGCTGGTAGCGCCGTTCCGCCAGGCGCTGAAACCAGATGCCTCGTTTCGCTTCGTATGCCCTGAGGGTGCTGAAAAGAGCCCGCGCATCGCGACCTTGCTCGCCTGGATGCGGGAGGAGATGGCGGAGATCGACAAGCACGCCGAGGGTAAGGAATTCCTGAAAATCCCCTGAGACTCAACGCTGATTCACAATCGCCCCGAATGCCGCTATGGTTGTATAGAGGTATTGATGAGGCAAGCGGTCAGAGCTCTCGCGTCAACGATGGCGCTTGCGGTCCTTCTGGGGGTCGCACTGGGGTATGGTGGGGCGCTGATTTTTGCTCTCGACGGCCTCGCCCATTTCCGCCTCCACTTCCTGCTTGCGCTTGCTCCGGTGGCCTGTCTGGCGCTGCTGGTGCGAGAATGGCGGGCGGTTTTCCGGTGTGGGGTGGCCGGTGTGCTGGCCATCGCAGGGCTGGGCGTGATGTGGGAGACCCCCGCCCCGCCGGTAGCCTCGAACCCCGACGCCCCGGCCATCACTGTGATGACCGCCAACCTCTATCAGCGCAATCCTCAGCCCGAGCTCATGCGCGCGGCGCTTCGGGCGCAGGATGCCGATATCCTCATCACGAACGAAACGGGGCGCTCGGCAGTCGAGGGACTGACCTCGCTGGCTGATCAATACCCCTACCACCTGGTGCTGACCACCCGCGGGCGGGCCCTGCGTACCGTCATCTGGTCAAAGTTCCCGATCCGTGACGGGACGCTCTACCTCGAAGACAAGGTCGAGCCCACTGGTGCCCGTGCCATCGTCTCCCTCAATCCCGGGTTCGAGATCGGCATCCTAGGCGTGCACTTTGCCCACGCCGTGGTGGGCAACCAGGACATCCAGATCGAGGCGCTGGACACGATTGCGGAGGACATGCCGCCCACGCGGATCGTGCTTGGCGATCTCAACATCACGCCCTGGTCATGGGCCATGCTGCGGACCGAGGAGTTGACCGGCACCCGCCGTGTTCCGGGCTACCGGGTGACTTGGCGCGGCAGCTACTACACCCCGTTCGGCAATGTCCGGGCGCTCATCGGGCAACCGATCGACCATGTGCTGATCTCGCCTGACCTATCGGTTGAAGACGTGCACACGGTCGCCATTCCCGGATCGGACCATCGAGGGGTCGTCGCACGGCTTCGGCTACCCGTTGGCGCAGGGCTTTCGCTGAAGACGGACCCGCCCTATGTTGAGCGGCTCAAGGGAGGACGCGATGCGGTTGGGCATTCTCGAGACCGGGCGGTTGGACGCGACGTTGGAGCAGCGGTTCGGCGCCTATCCTTCGATTTTCGGGAACCTCTACCAGGCAGTGGATCCGACGGTCCAGGTGATCGCCGTACCGGTGGTGGATGGGGACCTGCCAAGCTCCCCTGACGCATGCGATGCGTGGCTCGTGACGGGCTCCAAGCACGGCGTCTACGATGACCTGCCGTGGATCGAGCCCCTCAAGGAGTTTTTGCGCGCGGCGCGCGCGGCGCGGGTTCCTCAGATCGGGATCTGCTTTGGTCATCAGATCATGGCCGAGGCGTTCGGCGGGCGGGCGGAGAAGTCCGAGCGCGGTTGGGGCTGCGGCGTGCATCGCTACACGACTCTTGGTCGCGCCGGGTGGTGCCGGCAGGCGCCGGAGAGCTTCACGATGCACGCCATGCACCAGGACCAAGTCACGGCGCTGCCTGATGACGCGACCGTTCTGGCCACGAGCGACTTCTGCCCGTATGCGATGGTCGCCTACGGGGATCCCGAAGAACCGCATGCGATCTCGATCCAGCCGCATCCGGAGTTCGATGCCACCTTTGCCGCGGCACTGCTGGAGCGCCGGTCGGGCGTGGCGGTCCCCGAAGAGCTGGCGACGCGGGCGCTTGCGACGGTCCATGACCCCGTGGACGGAACCGCATTCGCACGGTGGTCGCTCGACTACGTCCGCCAGTCGCTCGCAGCGCGCCGGGCCGCCTGAACAGCCCTGAGAGACTTCAATCCAGTCGGCCCTGCATCAGGGCATCCAACGTCGTCAGCCAGACGGCGCCCTCGTTGGGGCGGCGCGTATTCTCGAATGCGCCAGTGATTGCGACGATGCCGGCTGGCCCAAAGGCAATGTTGGTCACAAACTGGGCCGGAACCTCGACGACGGCGACCAATCCGCGGTCCTCATGCCAGCCAAGGATCCTGCCAGCCCCGTACTCCGCGATCCAGAGCACGCCATCCGGACCCATCTCGAGCCCGTCCGGACCGGCTTCAGGATAGGCCGGTCGCTCCAGTCCCAGCGCATCCAGATCGACCAGCGTCCGGGCCGGACCTACAGCGTCCGCGTTCAGCGGGTACGCGAGTACGCGGCGGCCAAGATGCTCGGAGACCAAGAGACGCCCACGGTCTGCATCGACGTAGACCCCGTTCCCGTAGAAAAGCCGCTCCGCGTGGACGGTGACGGTACCGCTGGGGGCGAGACGATAGAGCCGCCCCTCTGCGGGGGCGAGGGCCCAGAATTGTCCGGGGTCGGTGAACCAGACCCCGCCGCCGGGGCCGGCAAACGAGTCGTTGGGGTTGCGGAGTCGTTGACCATCTTCGGCGTCGCGAATGCGGCGTGACGGCTGTCCGTCGAGGGCAATCGTCTGGAGCGAGCCATCCCGGTGGCAAAGAACAACAAGCCCCTGGTCATAGGGGGCGACGGAGGTCGGGCCGCAGCCTGGAAGGTGAGCCAACGTCTCAGGGCCCGACTTGGCCAGGCGCATGACGCGGTCGGCGTCCATCTCGGCCCAGATCAGAGTTTCTCCCACCCAGATTGGCGCTTCGGGGTAAAGCGCGGGCCATTGCTGTCCCGCCATGGCAGCGCCTGACGCCAGCCAGAACGCCAGCACCGCGGCACCCGCGCATTTCACGCCCGCCGCCGTCGACCGATGTAGATGAGAAAGAGCCCACAAGCGACCGTCACCGAGGCAAACACCCAGGTGATTGCGACCGATCCGATGGTCGGAATGAGGTAGAACGTAGTGAACAATGTGCCGAGGATGTTGCCGAAGGTGTTGATGCCATAGACCGCGCCTGTCTGCCGCCCACTGGTGTCGGTTGACTCCAGCAGGAGCCTGACCGCGAACGGCGAGTAGCAGGAAATCAGGGTAAGTGGCACGATCAGCAGGAACAGCGAGGCGGTCGTGACGCCTTCCGGACCGTCGCCGACGGTGACAATTACCCACCCAAGCATTTGGTCATCGAACGGCGGTATGATTGCCATGCCGGCGGCCGCGAACAAGATGAGAACGCCTAAGAGGCTGGCGTTTGGGAACCGATCGACGAGCCGCCCGCCGAGGAAGTACCCCAGCATGAGCGAGAACAGCGTGACAGAGATGATTGCCGCCCAAGTATAGATGCCGGAACCAAAGTAGGGGTTCAGATACCGGCTCGAGAGCATCTCGAACCCCATCAGCACGAACCCAAGGACAAAGCCGGTAATGTAAATCGCAAGCCGAAACGTGTTGTCGGACATCTATTTCTCGCTACCTGCCGGGGTCGAGATTCCATCGATGCCGAGGTTGTGGCGTTGGATAGACTTTAGCATCTCGACAGGTGCGAAATCGTCCGTCAGCGGCTCCGCGTCGATGGTGCCGGTCAGAAAGCGGCGGTCTTGCAGAAGGTCCGGCAAACGATAGCGAAAGTCGTGTTCACGTTGGAGGGATTCGGCACGCGCATTGAGGGTACTCGCCGCTCGGCGCGGACCATCGTACGCGATTGCCACGACGTTGCCTTGCGCGGGATAAAGCTCGACGTGGTCGAACACAGTGGCCATCGTCGCGATGGCCGCATCGAACAGCATGGTGGTCGGTTCAATATTCTGAGCGAGGACCCCGCCCTCCGTTAACCTGCGTTGCGCAGTCTGGTAGAACTCCCGCGTGAGCATATGAAACGGCACGAAGGGACCTCGATAGGCATCGACTAGGATCACGTCATGCTGACGAACATCTCGGAGGAGATGGATGCGCCCGTCGCGTTCGACCAGCTGAAGGCTCTCTGACGGTACGACGTCAAAGTAGATCTTGGCGAGATCGATGACATCAGGATCGAGTTCCACCGATGTGATGGAGAGTGTAGGAACGTGAAGGTTCAAATAGGCGACAGTTCGACCGCCCCCCAGCCCTATTTCCAGCACTGAGTCGAGCTTGTTCGCATAGACAAGCGCGAGCGTCAGATACTGGGTGTAGACGACAGGGAGGATCTTCCGGTCACGTCGATCATAGACAGACTCTGTCCAGAAGCGCTGGTTCTTGCCGAACTGCATGACGACGTAGTCGCCCCGTTCATAGACATAGATGTTGTTGTATAGCGACTCGCGCCTCTCGAGCAGCGTTCCCTGTGCGTGCGAGGGCACCCACCCCGACAGGCCCCATATCAGAGCCACAACGATCCAACGCATGCTCGACCTCTGACCGCGCTTTTCGCAGTCAGGAGGGTATACTCCGGGGTCGATTACTATGGAAGACGCGTCGCACCTCTGTGCGACGCGTCTTCTGAAGGATCAGGCCGCGGTGCCCCACCCTGTGTTGAGATCCAGCCACTCGGTAAAGCTGTCTAGCGGCATCGGGCGCGCAATCGCAAAACCTTGCTGACCAGCGCACCCTGTTTCGACAAGCAAGTCGATCTGCACGCGTGTTTCAACGCCTTTGGCAATAACCGGAATCCCCAAAGCACCCGCAACATCCGCAAGCTGTTTTACGCGGTCGAACGCCTCGTCGCTTTCGCCCAATTGGCTGACCGTCTTGCGATCGATCTTAGCGCAGCTCGCTTTCAGCGTCTTGAGGTTCACGGGATCAACGTCGCTAATGCCCAGATCGTCTACGATAACCCGAACACCGAGCGCAGTGAACCCATCGATCGCGGCGACAGCCCGGTCGTGCCCGTCTTCAAAAGCAACGGCCTCACCGACTTCGATACCAAGATTAGTTGGCTCGATCTTCGCCTCAGCCAGAGCCACTTGAATTCGTTCGACTACGCCGGGCGTCCGCAGTTCGTCTCCCGAAAGGTTAATCGTAACCAGCTCAGGTGCAATGTTGCGATCTGCCCATTCGCGATACGCCTTACAGGTCTTCGTAAGCAGAACTTCGCCGATCGGCGCCAGCAGATCATGCTTCGTTGCGAGATCGATGAACGTCATCGGAGAGATGACCCCGAACTCGGGATCAATGAATCGGGGGAGGGCTTCGGCGGAGATCATGTTCACTCCCGCCGGATCCATCACCGGCTGAAACCACGGCGCAATATAGTCGTTCTTCAAACCCAGATGCAGTCGCTCCAGTAGCTGCTCATCGGTAAGGTTTTGATCCTGCATGGTACTTACTCCGTTACTTATGATCCGGCCGAGCCGTCAGCCAATGAACTTCTTGACCGTGAGCTCAAGTTGAAGCTCGTTGAAGGGTTTGACGATCCAGCCAGAGGCTCCGGCCTGTTTGCCAGCCCGCATTTTTTCCGCCTGACCTTCAGTCGTGAGCATCACAAGTGGAAGACCGTTGTACGAGCTGTCCTTGCGCACTTCCGCAATGAACTCGATCCCATCCAGGTTGGGCATGTTGAGATCGGTGATCACCATGTCGACGGTCTCTTTCTTGAGCTGTTCGAGCCCTTCGACACCGTCTTCCGCCTCGACGATGTTGTAACCAAGAGGCTCGAGTGAGAAGCGAACCGCCTCCCGAATGCTCTTCGAGTCGTCCACCGTTAGAATTGTCTTCGACATATCAGTTCCCATCTCAGATCTTGAGGCCCAACGAAGAGACGACTTGACTGGTCTCCTCGGACATCTCCACCACCACTCCAGCCGCATCTGCCGAGCGTCGCGTCGCGACAAGGATCTGAGCAGCACAAGGTGCGGCCCGATCGCTCTCGAACGCAATTGTCAACGAACAACCGGCCTCTTTGGCACCTTCCACGGCCAAAATAGCCTGGGATTTGACGGCATCGGCGTCGGCGGGCGAAAGATCGGACGGAATCGTCAGAGTCTCCGCTTGCTGGATTTGTTGCTCCGATGTGGTCACAGTTGTGCTCTCCTCCAAAAGATGCGCAACGACCTCATAAGGGCACATCGCTTAACACCGGGTTTCCAGCCATCACTGCAATCGCGGATCGATCCGGGAGCGGGATCACGATTTGGCAACCTCTGACTGGTATCGACCCCGACATGGTTCACACGCACGACAATAAGGGCGCTCCTGGGTCGGTTGAGGCCGCTTTGGCGGATCTGGCTCAGGCGCTAACGCGTGACGTTCCCTCGCTAGAAGCAGGGCTTGACGTCACGTTCGAGGAGCTGCGCGCAGCACGAATGGCAATCTCAGCACCGTGGAGCAGCGAGGCTGTCGTCGAGCCGTTGGACGTTGGCGGGTTACCCCGCAAGGTCGCAGAGTTGATCACCGGAGAGGCGCGCGACAGAGCGTTGCAGGCGGTAGCGGGCGGAACTGTCCCGCAAGTTGGCCCAGAATCCGATATCGATCCCAGGAAGACCCTGCAACAGATACAGCGCAAGACATCGGCAGCGATCAGCGGACTTATGAGCGCGATGCAGATTCGCGATGAGCTTGCGCAACGCGTATCGCATCTTCACGAGGCATTGGTTGAGATCGAATTCGCGGATGAGCACAGTAACGCCATCTTTGGAACGGTGCTTAGCGCTCAGACCGAGGGACTGACTGACGACGTGGAGCGCGTGCTCTACACCATCACGTCCGCGACGGCGGCGACGATCGACGTCGTCTCCAAGAGTATACAAGAAAGCTGTGGCGGGCCGGATAATATCGAGCGCGGAGAAGAAGCCCGACAGGTGATCGTGTCAGCCTTCTCTGACAACTTAAGTAAGGGTGCGATCGATGACAGTGCGCCGTGGCGTGCGACTCTGACGGATCTGCGCAGGTGGGACTTGCCGCCAGGACTACCAGGCGTCCTTGGTCAGCGTTGCGCGCTCGCTCAGGCGACAATGGACTTGGCGAGCGCCACAGTCCCCGTGATGCGTGAAGCTGCGACTCAACTCCGGGCTGCTGCGTCACGCGTACCGGTCGATGTTGAGGGGCTGGACCTCGATCATCCAGTGATGGAGCAGCTTTGGAAGAGCTATACAGTGGATGCTGAGAGGACGATACAGACGCGCCTCATCCAGATTCGGCAAGCCGCATAGCAAGGGCGGCGCGGCACCTGCCTAAACCAGGGGTCGCGCCGTTCACTGTGCACTCCCTTACCACTGTGCTACGCTGATCTGCGAGAACTGGCTCGGCAAACGTGCGCCGGCAAGGCATCAGAGGACCATTGGACAAGTGGTCGCTCACAACCGACAGTTACTGTGTTGTGTCCCCAAATCCTGCCCGGCCGGTTGGTCTTCGTTTGATCAGCTTGCCACGCCGTCCCTAGACGCCGACATGCACGCGCCGCGTTCCGGGCTCGTAGTTCGGTCAGCGTCGTGAAGGGTTCACCGCACTAAAGGAAGTCTGTCGAGTCAATGTCGTTGGTCGCAACACCCTCGAAGAAGACGACGTAGCCGCCACCCACGATCTTGGCGCCCGCGCCGCCTCCGAACGTAGACACCGTGAAGTCTGCGAACCCAAGCCCATCAGCGGTAAAGTCCAAAGAATCGATTCCATCCTGCCAGTCAGTGATTCGGTCGATCCCACCTGTCGCAGTGAACTGGAACGTGTCGGCGCCGCCATCGCCAGTCAACTGATCAGAGCTCGCGCCGCCGTTCAGGATGTCGTCGCCACCTCCACCGAAGAGTTCATCAACGCCTGTGCCGCCGTTCAGAACGTCGTCCTGGGCGCCGCCGTAGAGCACATCGGCGAACTCGTTGCCGTTGATCGTATCTTCGCCGGTCCCGCCGTAGAGCACGTCGGCGCCCGCGTTGCCGGCGATGAAGTCGTCATCTCCGCCACCATAGATCAGATCGGCGCCGAGCGTCCCGAACAGGCTGTCCGCCCCGGCACCGCCGTCGATGGTGTCGTTGTCACCACCGCCGAAGACCCGATCATTGTCCGCGCCGCCAAAGATCATGTCCTCGTCTTCGTCACCGAAGAGCCGATCATTACCCTCATCGCCATGGATTTCATCGTCACCCGCATTTCCGCGAATCTGGTCACCCGAGACGCCCCCCTTCAGGATGTCGACATCAGCCGATCCAACGATCGAATCCATCCCGCCGAGACCGTCGATCGTGTTCCCAAGACCGTCCCCGATCAGCGTGTCGTCGAAGGCTGAGCCAATGATGTTCTCGACATCGAACAGTCTGTCGCCTTGGGCATCACCACCCGAGCCGGGCGATCCACTCAACCGAACCACGATCTTCGCCCCGGATCCCGAGTAGTCTGCCGTGTCGATCCCGCCGCCGCCGTAGAGCGCATCCGCGCCGGCATCACCGGCCAGCATGTCGTCGCCCGACCCGCCGTAGATCTTGTCCGCGCCGTCGCCGCCATACTGTACATCGTTGGCTTCGTTGCCAAACAGCTGGTCGTCATCCTCACCGCCGTACAGCACGTCGTCGCCCTTGTTCCCCCTCAGCGTGTCGTTGCCGACGCCGCCCGTGAGCGTGTCGTTGCCGGGAAGCCCGAACAGCAAGTCCGCGCCGCCAAACCCGAAGAGGCCGTCTGGACCGTCATGGCCCTTGAGCGTGTCATCCGTCCCGAGACCGCCAAGGTTGATCGGCGTGCCGTCTTCCTCGAAGTAATCAGGATCGAGCGGATCGAAGACAATGTCCGACTGGAAGGCCGGATTGATGATCCGGACCGTCTGCTCGAAGATCTCCTCTCCGTCCTCCGAGAAGGCAAACTCCGCGGGTGGGTTGGCCGAGTTTTCGGTCACCCGCACCTTGATCAGATCTTCGACAGAGCTCGCGCCCGCGAAGTCGATCGGTCGGACCTGATGGTAGGTGAAGCTGCCGTCGGCGTTGAGGTCAACCGTACCGAACTCCGGTTGCTCGATGAGCGAGACGGTGAATCCATCGCCTTCGGGGTCCGTGACCCGGACGGTGCTTTCGATCTTGCCGCCGGGCGAGACGGGAAACAGAACGTTCGCAACCTTCGGGGCGTCGTTCACCGGAATGACGTCAAAGCCGATGCGCTGGCTGGCCGCCCCGTCCCGGATGTCCCCATCCGTCGCACCGTTTGTGTCAGCGTCCAGCGTTGTCGTGAGCTGCCGGAAGGAGACGTCGTCGCGAACCGTGTAGCTGAAGGTCCCAGCGTCGCCGTTAAAATCCGTATCGGCCCGGAAGTAGAGCCCTTCCAGCATCGCCGGTGTCAGTTCGTCACCAACGTCGACGGGCATCTCGACAAGGTAGGTGATGCCCATCGTCAGGAGTGTCGGATCGGGCGCCATGTAGAACACGGTACCGTTCGCCGGCACCTCGTCCACGGTGATCGTGACGGGGTCACCCTGCTGATCGACCACGATCGTTTGCGTCTCGGCCACGATCGGCGGACCGATCGGCTGCGGCGCGGAGGGCAGATCGAACTGCACGGAACCGCGAAGCGGCGAGCCGAATTGGATCATATCCGGCGTGCCCGCAAGGTTGGGCACCCTAACGCTGTCCTCGAGGTCGACCTGCCAGTTGGCAACCAGATCGGCCTCGGCTGCCGGATCCGAGATCTGGGTGAAGGCGTTCGTCAGGATTTCGGACTCAGTGCGCAGCGCGTCCCAGATCCGGATGTCACCATAATCGCCAGCAATACTCTCGTTTGGATTGAAACCACCCCCAACCGCATCTTGCTCCTGACCGAAGATCAGCGACCCGCCTGCGGCGATGGGATCCATGGCGACCGATGCGCCCCCCGCCAGCACGCCGTCGATGTAGATCTGGAGGGTGTCTGCGTCGGGATCGAAAAGGATAGAGAGCCGGTGTGGTTCCGTATCCAGCAACAGCGAAGACGGGGCATCGGTGATGATGGTCTGGGCGCTGTTCAGGATCAGACCGATCTGTCCACTGTTCGAGGACTGATCAGCGAAGAGCAGGAACTCGTTCGTGCTGCCTTGCACTGCGTAGGACAGCAGATGCTGACGCCCTCCCGAGGCATCGAAACCCTCCGGTGACTGGTAGACGAACTCGATCGTCATCGGTCCGGAGGGCATTGCAGCAAAACTTCCTGCCTGGACACCCTCGTTTGTGATTGAGCCGACATTCATGCGGATCGTCGGAATGACTTCGACACTTGGCGCCTCGGGCTCGGGCGTGGTGACGATCTCGGGCCCGTTAATCAGCTTCAAGTGCGTGTCGCCCACCGCGTTCACCATGACGCCCTGGTTGGCGATGTCCGCCTGCCAATACGCGTTCAGGTTGGCCTCGGCGGCCAGGTCCTCAATCTCGCTGAACGCTGTGTCCGCGATCTCGGCCTCGGTGCGCACCCCGTCCCAGATGCGGATATCGCCGATGTCTCCCTTGGTGGTCTGAATTGCACTGAAGTTTCCGCCAACGCTGTCCTGTTCTTGCCCGAACGTGAATGTGCCGCCCGCGGCAAGCGCTGAGATCCCGGGCACCTCAGCCGCAAAAACCAAGATTCCATCGACGAACAGTTCCACTTCATCGCCATCAGTATCGATCACGAGCGAGAGACGGTGCACCTCGCGATCAAAGAGCTGATCCACGCGCCAACCGGTTGCGATCGTCGTGCCAGCGAAGAGGATCCGGAGACCGTTCCCATCCCGCGCATCTTCGATCAGGAATTCGTTCTGATCGCCGGACGTGGCATAGGACAGGAATGTCGTGATGATCCCGGGATCGTACTCGCCAGCCGAACGAAACAGCATTTCAAAGGTTAGTGCACCTGTTGGCATGTCCGCGAATTCGCTGCCGATGGCGTAGTCCAGTTCGTCTACCGTAGGGCCGTCTCCAACAACGGGTGCCGGGTTCAGCCGTACCAGTGCGATTTCGGCCTCCGGTTCGGCGGGCGGGCTGATGTCGACTTCCTTCTCCTCCAGGTGTGACGTGATGTTCAGCGCAACGCCGCGGATGGGCTCGGGCAGCGCCTTGGTCTGCTCCTCTTCGGGCGGATCGCCGACCTTTAGATAGTTGAGCGTGTCTCGTGCCGGGTCGAAGTTCTGCCCAGGCACCACCTGAAGCTCCGCCATCACGTCAGCGGCAAGCACATCGCCTGCCAGTACGGGCGCGCCACCAGCCGTCACGAGCGCTGCTGTCTGAGGGAGTGCCAGGATTTCGTAGGTCGCACCCGCATCGATGTCGATCTGCGAGATGTTGAGGTCCAGATCGTAGGTGTCGATCTGGTCCTCGCCGAGGGTCAGCGTCCGGTCCGGATCGAGGATGGGGTCTGGATTGTTGATGCGAACGCGCTCGCCATTGATCTCGACGATCTCGACATTGGTCAGCTCGTAGACCGCCAGCGCCTCGCGCGCGGCCTGCTGTTCGGCCTGGAACTCCGGCGTCTGTGTCAGATCCACTGTCACTTCGCCAATGGGGCTGATGTCGAAAGTCTGGGACTCGGGCGCGAAAGCGGGATCGAGTCGTTCCGTAACCACCGCGCCCTGATCGGTTATCTCCAGCGCGACGTAGTCGCCACCGGCGAATACCACCACGTCCTCGCCTTCGCCGCCATCAATGGTCGTGACCCGTTCGGTCGGGTCGAGCTCGGCAAGGCTCAGGTCCTCGTGATCCAGCACGGTGATCACATCGTTCCCGATCCCCGCGTCGATCGTGTGGCCGATGTTGCGGATCACGGCCAGATCGTCGCCGTCGCCAAGGGCTACGTCATGCGCGCCGCGCCCTTCCAGAACGACATCATCGTTGCCCGCGCCCATGTCGAGTTCGAGCGTACTGACCAGGTTGTCGGCAGAGTATGTGGCACCCGTTACGGTTATCGGCGTCGACCCGATTTGCGGCAGAATGACGTTTGCCACGAATTCGTTGGCGCCGACGATGGCGCCCCCCTCGACGATCGCGGTATCGTCGTGGTCCGAGCCGAGGTATCGCTCGAAGTTCTCAGCGATGTCCCCGGTCGCATCGCCTGTCCCCGTGATCGTCGCCCGGGCGTTGTCCATGACAAAGCCAGTTCCCTCGCCACGGAAGTTGAGCGTGACCGCTTCCTTGGCCAGCGTGTAGGAGGCCGTGTCGAACCCCTCGGCGCCGTCCAGCACATCCGCGCCGTCCATCCCTTCGATGGTGTTGTCTTTCCGGTCGCCCGTGATCTCGTCATCCCGACGCGACCCGATCACGTTCTCGATGCCATAAGTGGATGCGAAACTCTGGCGTACTCCGGCTGCATTGAACCATTCGGCAACCCCGTAGAAGACGGTCTCGTTGGTGAAGATGTTGATCGGCGCATCGGTCAGTGGAATCTCCAGCCGCACGCGCGCATAATTCGTCGACACGTCCGGGAAGAAGTCGAGGCCGCGGTCGAACCGCATGTCCAGGGTGTCGGTGCCCGCACCGCCCCAAAGGAACGAGCCAACGGTAACGATCTGGGCCTGGGTATTGAAGCCGACATTGATCTTGCCCGATGGCGCAAGGCTCGTGATGGGGAAGTTGACCCCTTCCCTCTCGACCTGAATCAGGCTTCGTACCGTGCTCGAGCCCCTATCGTTGGTGCGCACGATCTCGCCGGTAGTCTCGTCCGGGTCCAGGAACGCCAACCTGTCCGTGAACGAAGGGTAGCCGATGACCGGCGCACTGCCCCCGCCGCTGCTGCTGGGAAAGGAAAACGCATCGGAAAGGCTTTGCGCCGCGCCGAACCCGATGCGGTCATTGCCCGCGCCGCCCAGGATCGCGTCCCAACCGCCATTGCCGAACAGTGCGTTGTCTTCGGAATTGCCGATGATGGCGTCGTCGCCGTCGGACCCAATGACCCCTTCGATGTTCAACACCTGCTCGGAGCCGAACGCGCCGCCCTGGATCGTGCTCGGCAAACCGCCGGTGTTCGTGATGCGGCCGGTGCCGTCGGTCGCTTCGAAGTTCCCCTTGGTGAACGAGATGGAATCGTTCTGCAAATTGGCGAGCGACTGGTCGTCGATGTCGTTGTTGTAGCTGGACGACCGGATATCCCAGGTGATGTCCAGAAAGTTCAGTGACGAATACTTCGCGGTGCCGCTGATGTTCGTGGCGAGGAAGCGCGCCGAGGCATCGTCCTCGACATAGAAGATCGTGCCCGATCCGTCTTCCTCCAACGCCAACTCCATGTGAGCAGTGCGCTGATAACGGTGCGAGATCGTGACGTTCTCAGTATCGTTCGTGTCACTGTCGAAGGGCCGGGTGCCGGTCTTGTAGGTGAACGTGGCCGTGCCCGTGCGTGATCCTGTTTGCTGGAATTCGTCGAAGACGTCGACCGCCACAATGTCGAAACCGTCGCCGCCGTCATAGGTGTTGTTGAAACTTCCACCCAAGGACGCCTTGTCGCCCCTGTTCAACAGATCGTTGTCGGCTCCTCCCTCCAACAGATCATCGCCATCGTCGGATTGCAGTCGGTCGTCACCCAAACCGCCGATCAGCGTGTTGGCCGCGTTGTCGCCAAAGAGGATGTCCTCGAAGTCCGAACCGATGACGACTTCGACGCTTTCCAGGGTGTCGCCCTGGGCGTCGCCGCGGAAGCCGCGCCCGACGCCTCCGAAGTCCAGATCCACGAAGACCGATGTCGCCGCGGTCGAGTAATCCGCCGTGTCCAGCCCCGCGCCGCCGTAAAGACCATCGGCCCCAGCGCCGCCGATCAGCAGGTCGTCATCGTCTCCGCCAAACAGGAAATCGTTGCCTTCGCGCCCGTCCAGCGTGTCGTTGCCGGCCCCGCCCAGCAGCGAGTTTCCAGCCGCGTCGCCCCGGAATGTGTGTGACCCTGTGGTGCTGAGGTGGGCGGCGACGGCCTCGAATCCGACATAAATCTCGCCGCGGTTTCCGATCCCCTCGACCAGGTCAAGGTCATCGTCGGTTACAATGTAATCATACCCTTCGCCGCCGTCAAAATGGCTCCCGGCAGCCGGAATCCGGAAGGCAGTGTCCACCACATCATCGCCGGTCCCGGCTAGCACTGTGATCGGCTCAATCGGGATCGCCGAGAGGATCATCGCCTGGATGTAATCGTTGCCCCCCCGCGCTTCGAAGAACTGCACACCTTGGTCGTTCGTGGCAAAGATCGTGTCCCCAAGATCGGTGAACACCGCCCGTTCGACATTGATGGCCTCATGGACCCGAGGAGAGCCCGGCAGATCTTCATCATCAGACTCAACGACCAGTACATCGCCGCGCGGCGTAACACCGGAGCTGCCGCCAAAGATCAGCGGTTCGGCGAACACGCCCTCGCGTTGACCTGTCGCCACGCGCACCAACTGGACCGTGCCAAAATTTGACGTCAGGTTGCTCGTGCGGATCCCACCCTGAAGTTCGGACAGGTCCAGCGTGTCGAAGCCCGCGCCACCGTCGACGCTGTCCGCCCCGTTGCCCAGGAAAATCGTATCATTGCCTGCACCGGCATTGACCGTGTCCTCACCGCTCAGCGCGACGATTTCGTCAGCCTCGGGCGTGCCCTGCAGAGTGTCGTTGCCGGAGGTGCCAACAATCGCATCGCCGAAATCCGTCTCGGGTGCGGGCGCGCCCAGCACAAATGTGGTGGTCTCGCGATCCTCCAGTTGGAAGCCGTCGTTGAAGAGATCCACGATGTCGAGGTTCAGAAGCTCGAACTTCTCTTCGAACAGGGGGCCGAGTTCGAACTCCAGACCGGCACCGATCGTGAACGGGCCGATATCGATGCTTGCGCCGAAGTTGGCACTTGCCGCCAGCCCGCGCAGGATGAGCGCAAGATCGAACTCGAGGCCCGTGCGGTTCGTCACATACGGGATCGCCCGTGAGACGACTTCAACAAAGGTCTCGGCATCGTCATAGACGACATTCAGCGCCGTCAGGTCGTCCAGGAAGGGCGTCTCGCTGATGAAGCTCGAGGTATCGATGATCTCCTCGACATAGACGCTGTCCGTCTTGTCGAATTCGATCACGTAGTCCTCGCGGACCTCGGTAGAGCCGGACCCGATGAAGAGCCGGTAACCCAGCAGCGTGTCCTCATCCAGCGTCAGCGGCAGGGTCTGGTCCTGGCCCAGCGACGGCGCGTTCTCGGCGATGGGGTCGGACGCGTTCGTGAACAGCTCCTCCCAGGTCCGACCGCCATCGCGGCTGATGATCATGCGCCCGCCGATTGACGCCGTCTGACCCGTGAACGCGCCGACAATCCCCTGGTCGAGATCCAGGAATGCGTCGATATCCTGGGCGAAGAGGCTGTTGCTGTCCGCCAACTCGCGCAGGCGAGCCGTGATGGCATCATCCTGGAAGATCCCCGTCTCATCGAAGAGGAGGACCTTCTGCTCCATCTGCACCTCGACGGGCTTGGCGGTCTCGACTTTGCCGCCGTTGCCATCGCTCTCAAAGAACTTGAGCTGGGTCTGCAGCTTCGGGGTCAGCGTGAACTCCTGCTCAAGCGGGAGGGCGGCTTCCAGTTCCACATCAAGCAGATTGTACGAGAAGCCCGCGTCCAGATTGATCCCGGCAACGGAGCCATCGAGGATGTCGACATCCAGCTCCAAGGGTGGAAAGGTGCCACCGGTCGCGTAGGTGATCAGCCCATCCAGATCGAGCGTCAGCCTGGCTAGGTCATCCCGGTTTCCCTCGCCCAGATTGTTACCGTCCTCGTCCAGATCATCGACCCGGTCGATGCTGAGGAGATTGCCGTCCGTGTCGAAGTTGTACTCGGCCTTCTTCGTCGGATCGGTCACGAAGACACCGTCCACAAACGAAGAGACCGTGTTGATCTTTGGCACGAAGATCTCGATCCGGCCGAGATCTATGGCGGTCAGGTCAAACCCTGGCCCGTCGTCTTCGGGCGTCTCCTCCCCCTCCGGCGAGGCGTCAGTCTTCTCTGCGTCATCCGAATCGGGATCGCTGGCGAAATTGTTCAGGGGAATGGAGATTCCGGCCAAGTCACCCGCGTCGTCATAGGCCGGGTCAATACCATCGATTTCGTTGATCAGCTCGGGCGTCGTGACTCCAAAAAGCTCGATCGGGTTGAAGTCACCTTCACTGAGCGACGGGTCGTCCGCTTCCTGCTGTGCCGTGATCTCGCGGTCCGTGTCGAGCGAGAAGATGGGCAGGAAGGTTTCAGGCACGACGAAGTCGAGGATGTTGAGGGTCGCGTTTTCGCCCAACACGCCAATCTCGGCCGCCAGCTCGACCAACAGCTCTGTGACGATCCCGATCTCAAACGTGAAAGAGGGGAACTTGGTCGTGAAGCCGCTGTCGGGGTCGGCTTCGGGCTCGAACGTAGCCCCGAAGTAGAGATCGACGACGTCGCCCTGCGCGATGGCGGACAAGTCGAAGTCGGGGTACGCGACCACCGTCTCGTACGGCAGGATCGCGTCGACGGAACCCGGATCCAGGCTCGAGTTGATCTGCAACCCGAACTGGGCACCCAACTCGCCATAGAGGCGGGCGCGGAAGATCTCGGTCTCGCCCACAAACGGCAGATCGATATTGACCGGGCCGCCAATGCTGAACGACCCTCCGACAAGATCGTCTTCGCCGACCCCGAAGAACTCCGAATAATTGAAGCCCGTGACATCAGGACCAAACTGGCCGCCGCTTGGATCAAAGACGAGATCGTTGATCTCGGTGACGTAGTTCTCGCCGAAGAAAGCTGTCAAGGCGCTGCCCCCAAATTCCAATTGCAATCGAGAAAAGCTAGCAACGGCTCGGCCGCACGCGCTTCAATCGATTCCCACCCCTGGTGCGCGATGATCGCATCTAACGGTGCAGATGTGAACGTCAGAGTCTGGACAGCATGAAAGCCACGCCTCCGGTTGTTGTGTGATCCCTGCCGAAACGGTGCAGTTGTGTCGCGCCAAACGGTGCCGGTCCTACTTCGCGGCCATTTTGTTACGGCATTTCGAAGCGTTGCGGTCCGGGGGTATTGTTGCGCCCAACCGCAATTGGTGTTGGCCTCAGTTTTCGGTGTACATGATCGTCAGACAGGACTTCAAACAGACGTGACGAAGATCAGGGGGAAGCGCAGGATGATTGGACGGCTGGACCAGATGCCACGTGTGGAAACCACGGAGGCGCCGACCCCGATGGAGGCGCTGGATAGGCTGAGCGCGGCCAACACGGGTGCACGGCTCTGGGCCAAGCGCGACGATGTCCAGGGCCTGGCGTTCGGCGGCAACAAGGTCCGTCAGTTGGAGTACTACTTTGGCGAGGCACAGGCCCAGGGCGCGGACACCTTGCTCATCACCGGCGCGGTCCAGTCGAACTTCTGCCGCTTGGCGGCCGCCTTTGCCGCCAAGCTGGGCATGGCCTGCCATATCCAGCACGAGGCCCGGGTCGCGACCAACGACCCGCTGTACCATTCTTCCGGGAACGTGCTGGTCGAGCGGATGTTGGGCGCACGGCTGCATACCTTCAACACGGGCGAGGACGAGCAAGCTGCCGACGCGAGCCTCGAGGCCATCGCCGACAGCCTGCGCGCAAAGGGCGCCACGCCCTACGTCATCCATCTGGCCCCCGGACACACGCCGCTGGGCGCGCTGGGCTACATCCATGCCGCCGATGAGGTGCTGGCGTGGTCAGCCGCATCCGGCACGTCTTTCGACCATGTCGCCATTCCGTCGGGCAGCGGTGCCACCCATGCTGGCTTCCTCTTCGGTATGCGCGCACTGGGCTCGGACATCCCGATCACCGGAATCTGCGTGCGGCGGGAGGCAGGCCTCCAGAAGCCGCGGATTGAAGGCCGCTGCCAGGAAATCGCCGATCTGTTGGGTGTTCCGAACCCCGTCAGGCCCGACGATGTGGTGATCAACGACCGCTTTCTGGGCCCGGGCTACGGGAAGCTGAACCTGCCGACCGAGCGGGCGATCAGCCTGGCCGCGCGAACCGAGGCGCTCATGCTCGACCCGACCTACACCGGCAAGGCCATGGCGGGGGCGCTGGCAATTGCCGGGAACCGGCCCGAGGGCGAGAACGTGCTGTGGTTCCACACCGGTGGCACGCCCGGCATCTTCGCCTACGGGAACGCCATGGAAGGAATGCTGAGCGCCTGAGGCCCTCAGCGGAAGGCGCAAGCGTCCCTGCCCTGGGCCTCCAGCGTGCGCGCGCCTGCCGCCACCGACCGCCCGCGCGAGCGCACGAAGGATGACGGCGACCCCGCCGAGCGCTCCTTGGGGTTTGGCAGCACCGCCGCAAGGCGGCTCGCCTGCGTGAGGTTCAGTGCAACCGCCGGGCGCCCGAACGCGGCCTGGGCCGCGGCCTCGATCCCGAAGACCCCGTCCCCGAACTCGGCCACGTTGAGATAGACCTCGAGGATGCGCGCCTTTGGCCACAGCACCTCGATCAGGACGGTGAACCCCGCCTCCAGCCCCTTCCGAACCCACGAGCGTTCGTGCCAGAGGAACACGTTCTTCGCCACCTGTTGGCTGATGGTCGACCCACCGCGCAGCCTGCGCCCCTGGCGATTGGCCTCCAGTGCGGCCCCGATCGCCTCGACGTCGAACCCCCAGTGGTCGCAGAACCGCGCGTCCTCGGCTGCCATCGCGGATCGTGCCATGGCAGGCGCGATCTCCTCCAGGTCGCGCCAGGTGCGCTCGATGCCGCCGAGGCGCCATGCCTCCGCAGCCATGTAGATCCCGCCCGGCGGGTCGATGAACCGGTACGCGCCCACCCATGCGACAGCCAATAGGATCACTGCGATCACCAACCGCGAGAGTCTGACCAGCAGCCAGCGGATCGGCCGCCGCCGGCGCTTGGGCGCGGGCTTCGCCTTGCCCTTTCTGGCTCGTTTCTTCTTTACCGCTGCCACATCCGTGCCCTTGGTGAGGGGCTGCGCCCCGCAGTACGCTCGGCCAGCGTCGTCTCGCCGGTCACCCAGTCCGAATAGTCGAAACCCGCACCCTCGGGTGCCGCCAGCAGATACCCCATGTGGCGGCGCATGGCGCCGAAAAGCGTCCGACGATCACCCGGAATGCGGGGCGCCCGGCTCAGCGGCGCCGAGATCACCAGCGGGCTTTGCATGTCTGGCTGGGCCCTGTCCTCGATCATCAGAAGCGGGTCCGTCAATGGGATACAGAAGGCATCACGTGGGTTGGAGACATCGACCCAGACGACGCGCCTGTCCGAGGCGATCGCGGCAATCGCATCGGCCAGCCGGTCACTGCCGGGCCCGCGCTGCGCCAGGACGATCCCGTGGACCGAGCCCAGGGTCAGCAGACTGATCTGGCGGTCGTCGGGCCAATCGGCGAGTCTGGCCGCCACCGCCCGGATCGCCGCGATACCGCCCAGCGAATGGCCGACAACCAGCACCTCATCGCCCTCTGGGACGATCTGGGCAGCGAATTCCGGCAGACGCGCCTCGTAGGGCTCGGCCGCCCAATCACCTCGCGCGACACTGCGCATGAAGGCAAAGAGGTCCGACGCGAGTATCAGCTTCATGGGCAGCAAAAGGTACCATGCTACCCCAAGGACTGACGCTGCCAGAGCAAGGCCAACTCCTGGCAATTCGGCGGCCAAGTTGCCGGCCACGACAAGGGCGCCGGCTGCTACGGCAAACGGTGCTGCAACGAGACCCATTGTCCTGACGGGCAGGCGCCCAAAGCTGCCATCGAACTGCATGGACATCATTGTCCGCAGCCCTCGGCCCAGCCGGGAGAGCAGACCGCCCCGCTGCGCCTCGCGCACAAGGTCGTCATAGCGCAGATAGGTGAACCAGGTTCTGGTATCGCCGTGCAGGGCGAGCCAGCCCTCCGCCTCCGTGGCGTCGTCGACCACGACGCCCAACCGCTCGGACGCCGCCGCGAAGATGCGCCGATAGCGCGCGGTCGATGCCGGGTCGAAGCCATGGAAATAGAAGACGCGGCGGTCGCAGACGGTCACGGCAGTTCCTGGCGCAGGGTGGGCGGGGCGCCCACCCTACAAGGCTCAGGCGGTCTCGGCCACTGCCTCTTCTGTGAGCGGGTGCTCAAGTCGCGAGATCATTTCCTTCGGGCAAATCTGCCAGAACGTGCCGATCTCACGGTCCCATTCGCGCAGAAGCTCGTGGGCGAGCGGGCTGCCGGTCTTGAACCCGTGCTCCTCGATCAGCATGCGCAGGCGGAATTCCCAATACCGGGAGGCGACTCGCTGCACGACAAGAGTTTCGGGGTTCACCCGGTCCTCGAACGTGCCCTCGGGATCCCGGACAAAGGCCATGCCTCCGGTCATGCCCGCGCCGAAGTTGCCGCCTGTCGGGCCCAGGATCACGGCGACCCCGCCCGTCATGTACTCACATCCGTTGGAACCACATCCTTCGACCACGACCGAGGCCCCGGAGTTGCGCACGCAGAAACGTTCGCCCGCACGACCGCTGGCGAACAGCTTGCCCGCCGTCGCGCCATAGAGGACCGTGTTGCCGATAATGGTGTTCTCGTGCGGGACCAGCGGCGACGTCAGAGGTGGGCGCACAACGATCACGCCGCCCGAGAGCCCCTTGCCGACGTAGTCGTTGGCTTCGCCGTAGACCTCCAGCTTCAGGCCTGGCGCTGCGAACGCGCCCAGGGACTGCCCCGCCGTGCCGTCGAGCCGCACGGTCAGGTGCCCCTCCTGCAGGTCGTTGTTCATGCCGAACCGCCGCACGATATGGCTGGAAACCCGTGTGCCCACTGTGCGCTGCGTGTTCTGGACGGTGTAGTCCAGCTGCATCTTCTCGCCATCCCTGAAGAACGGACCGGCATCGGCCACGATCTGGGCATCCAGTGTGTCGGGCACAGGTGTCCGGGCGCGGTCCAGCCGGTAGTCGATCTTCTTGCCCTCGTCGACGCGCACAAGCATCGGGTTGAGGTCCAGATCGTCCAGATGCGCCGCACCCCGGGAGACCTGCGCCAGCAGGTCCGTACGCCCGATGATCTCCTCGATCGAACGGACCCCGATCCCGGCGAGGATCTCGCGGATCTCCTGCGCGATCAGGCTGAAGAGGTTGACGACCTTGTCCGCCGTCCCCGTGAAGCGCTCACGCAGGCGCGGGTCCTGCGTGCAGACCCCCACCGGGCAGGTGTTGGACTGGCACTGGCGCACCATGATGCAGCCCATCGCGATCAGGGCCGCGGTGCCGACGCCGTACTCCTCGGCCCCCATCATCGCCGCGATCACGAAATCGCGGCCCGTGCGCAGCCCACCGTCCGTGCGCAGCGTGATCCGGTCGCGCAGATCGTTCAGCGCCAGGACCTGATGCGCCTCGGTCAGCCCCATCTCCCAGGGCAGCCCGGCATACTTGATCGAGGTCTGCGGGCTCGCCCCGGTGCCGCCATTGTGGCCCGAGATCAGGATCACGTCGGCCTTGGCCTTCGCCACACCCGCCGCAATCGTCCCGACCCCGGTCGAGGCGACCAGCTTCACGGTGACCTTCGCATCGGGATTGATCTGCTTGAGGTCGTAGATCAGCTGCGCCAGATCCTCGATGGAGTAGATGTCATGGTGCGGCGGCGGGCTGATCAGCGTGACACCGGGCGTCGAGTGGCGCAGCTTCGCGATCATCTCGGTCACCTTGAAGCCGGGCAGCTGCCCGCCCTCGCCGGGCTTGGCACCCTGGGCGACCTTGATCTCCAGCTCCTGGCAATGGTTCAGGTACTCCGCCGTCACGCCAAACCGGCCCGACGCCACCTGCTTGATCTTGGCCGACGGGTTGTCGCCGTTGGGCTCGGGGTTGAAGTGCTTGGGATCCTCGCCGCCCTCACCCGAATCCGACTTGGCACCAATCCGGTTCATCGCGACGTTCAGCGCCTTGTGCGCTTCCGGCGACAGCGCCCCCAGCGACATCCCCGGCGTCACGAAGCGCTTGCGGATCGACGTGATTGACTCGACCTCCTCGATCGGCACCGCCGGCCCCGCCTCCTTGAAGTCGAGAAGGTCGCGCAGGTGGATGGGCGCGCGGTTCTTCATGCCGTCCGAGTACTGCTTCCAGAGGCTCTGCGAGTTCTGTGTCACCGCGCCCTGCAGCATATGCATGAGACCGGCCTCCCAGGCATGGGACTCGCCCTTGCGGCGCGCCTTGTAGAGCCCACCCATCGGGAGCACGTTGTCACCCTGATAGGCCCGCGCATGGATGGCGCGCAGCTTGTCCTCGATCCCCCAGACGCCGATCCCGGAGATCCGGGAAGGCATCCCCGGGAAGAACTCCGCGACCATGGCGCGGGAAAGCCCCACGGCCTCGAAGTTGCAACCGCCGCGATAGGACGAGATCACGCTGATCCCCATCTTCGACATGATCTTGAGCAGGCCCTGATCGACAGCATGCTTGAAGTTGTCCATCGCCTCGTGCGGGCTCAGATCCATCAAGCCGCGATCGATCCGGTCCAGGATCGAATCCTGTGCCAGATAGGCGTTCACGGTCGTCGCCCCGCAGCCGATCAGCACCGCGAAGTAGTGCGGATCGATGCACTCGGCCGAGCGGACGTTCAGCGAACAGAAGGTCCTGAGCCCCTGCTTTGTCAGCCAGCTGTGCACGGCCGAGACGGCGAGGATCATCGGCATCCCGATGTTGTCGGCGTCCGCGGCCTCATCGGTCAGGACCAGGTGGCCCGCGCCCATCCGCACGCGCTCTTCCGCCCGCCGGCGGACACGGTCGATCGCGACGCGCAGCGCCCCGGGCTCGGAGTCTGCCGGGAAGGTGCAGTGGATCTCGCGCGCCTTGTCGGCGAACGCATCGTTCAGCCGCTTGAACTCGCCATTGGTCAGAACCGGGCTGTCCAACGTGACGATCTCGGTCTGGGAGCTGTCCTGATCCAGCACGTTCTTGAGGTTTCCAAACCGGGTCTTGAGCGACATAACCCGGTGTTCCCGCAAGCTGTCGATCGGCGGGTTCGTCACCTGGCTGAAGTTCTGGCGGAAGAAGTGGCTGAGCGGACGGTAGCGCTCCGAGAGCACCGCGGCGGGCGTATCATCGCCCATTGAACCCACGACCTCCTTGGCGTCCTCGACCATCGGGTGCAGGATCGCCTCCAGCTCCTCCATGGTGAACCCGGCCGCGATCTGACGGCGGCGCAGCTCCGCGCCTTCGTAGGTCTGGGTCTCGGTCGGCGTCTCGACGGTCTTGTCGAGGTCGTTCACCAGCCCGATCCAGTCGGCGTAGGGTTGCGCCGCTGCCAGCTCGTCCTTGATGGCAGTGTCGTGCAGCAGGCGGCCCTCACCCATGTCGACGGCCAGCATCTCGCCGGGGCCGAGCGCGCCTTTCTCGGTGACGGTGCTCTCATCGACCGGGACCATGCCGACCTCGGAGCCGGCAATGACCAGCCCGTCGCCGGTCACGACATAGCGCATGGGACGCAGGCCGTTGCGGTCCATGCCCGCGACGACCCAGCGCCCATCGGTCATGGCCAGCGCCGCGGGGCCATCCCATGGCTCCATCACCGCGTTCGAGTATTCGTACATCGCCTTCCAGGCGTCCGGCATATGCTCGTCGTTGGACCATGCCTCGGGCACTAGCATGGTCTTGGCCATGGGCGCCGGGCGACCCGCGCGCACCATTACCTCGAAGACAGCATCCAGCGCCGCGCTGTCGGACGAGCCCTGCGGCACGATCGGTTTGATGTCCTCGGCCAGCTCGCCGAAAAAATTCGACGCCATGCGGATTTCGTGAGACCGCATCCAGTTCAGATTGCCCTTCAGCGTATTGATCTCGCCGTTGTGCGCGAGCATGCGGAAGGGCTGCGCCAGCCACCACTGCGGGAACGTGTTGGTCGAATAGCGCTGGTGGTAGATGGCAAAGGCCGAAATGAACCGCTTGTCCATCAGGTCAGGGTAGAACTCCGCCACCTGCTCGGCCAGCATCATGCCCTTGTAGATCACCGACCGGCACGACAGCGAACAGAGATAGAGCCCGCCGACCTGGTTCTCCGCCGCCGCCTTCTCAATGCGCCGCCGGATCACATAGAGCTCGCGCTCGAACGTATCGGCATCCACGCCCTTGCGGTTGGCGATCAGGATCTGCTCGATCTCCGGGCGCGTCGCGTTGGCCTTCTGACCCAGCACACTGATGTCGACCGGCACCTGCCGCCAGCCGTAGATGTAGTAGCCCAGCCGCAGGATCTCGGTCTCGACGATGGTCCGGCACGTCTCCTGCCCGCCGAAATCGTTGCGTGGCAGAAAGACCTGACCGACCGCGATAACCTCGCCCTCGACGGGCTCGTGGCCCGTGCGGCGGATCTGATCCGCAAAGAACCCCTGCGGGATCTGCACGTGGATACCTGCGCCATCGCCGGTCTTGCCGTCGGCATCCACGGCACCGCGGTGCCAGACGGCCTTCAGCGCGTTGATCCCGTTCTCGACCACTTCACGCCGCGGCTCGCCATCAATCGCCGCGATCAGCCCGACGCCGCAGGAAGCGTGCTCTTCCTCGGGCAGATACATCCCCGTCTTTGCCAGGGCGTCTCTGCGGTGCTCGTAGCTTTCGGTCATGTCAGCCCTCCATCTGCCCCGTGATCATCGCGATGAACTCGGCTCCGGTCATGCGTGGATGCCCGCCCGCGAAGGCGTAGCTCTGCGGTTGTTCGTCAACGTAGATCTCGCCCGTCATCGTCAGGCCCGCCTGGTCGTCAAAAAGCCCGATTGGCAGCACGTACTGCCGCGCGGGGATCGAGTAGTAGAACAGGTGTGAGCCGCACTTGGGGCAAAACCCGCGCTCGGCAATCTTCGACGACTTGTACCGCGTCACCTCACCATTGAACGCGACGTCCGGACCGGCCATCACCGCCATCAGCGGCGAGCCGCCCCAACGCCGGCACATTCCGCAGTGACAAGCGTGGAAGTGGTTCTCAACCATGGCCTCGAAGGTCACCGCACCGCACAGGCAGCGCCCTGTTGTGGCTATCTCAGTCATCCGTCTGCCCCATGGCTTCAGCGGCCGTCAGCCGCGGTGTGTCATCGGCGAAGGCGTACCAGGACGGCTGGTCGTCCACCCAGATATGCCGCTCCAGCGCCATCCCGTGGTCCTCCTGCAAGGCACCGACCGAGACCGACATATCCTCGGGCGTGCTGGCCTTGCGCCAGAACAGACTGGTCCCGCAGCGCGAACAGAAGCCACGCTCGCCGATGTCGGACGAGCGGTACCATACCAGCGTCTCATCCGCCTCGAAGGACACAGTACCGAACATGTTCACTTCCATGAACGGGCCAGCAGTCCAGCGACGGCACTGCCCGCAATGGCAGATCCCGATGCCCTCGCCTCCGTTCGGCACGCCCGAAAAACGGACGGCCCCACATAGGCATTTACCTTTGAGCAAGTCAGTCATGTCAGGCCCTCCTGATCAACGTCACTTGGGCGCCCCGCCGGACAGTCGGTACCGGGAACGACCGAGCCGAATCCTTGGTCGCCAGGTTTGGCTATGGCAACTGGAGAGAGGTCTATCTGCGGGCGCCGTCCTGTCCGCCCAACGTGATCGGCTGTGGCTTGTTGGCCGACGACAGCGCCCAGTCCAGGATGGAAAAACACCCGCCCCCGCCAAACCGCTGCGCCGTCCGAGTGATCGAAAGTACTGATTCGATCGAACACCCAGATCGTTTCATTGTCGATCTCAGTAGTGGTCGGAACGCTGGTCCACAAATCGGTATAGGAGCGCGACTGGTTACGGCCATCGCCGTACTTCGTGAACTCTACACCGGAAAGCTCGATCGACCACGAAGTAGCGAAGTCGACTCCGTCAAACTCGGAATGATCGTGGTAGTCGAACAGTGACACCTGATCCCTGCCTCGTTTGTAGATCCCGGTCACCAGCAAGCCGCGCCGATACTCGACAGCGCTTGCAAGCTTGCTGTCGATGAACTGGTGTTCAATTCGTCCAGGCTGGCCGTCGCAGCGGATGACCTGAGCAACCGAACAACTTTGCTGGCTTACTGTGGCAAGCAGGGTGCACCCATCAGGTGGAACGAAGTTGGCAGGAGAGATCTTTGCGTCTGCCGATGGCATGCTGCCGAGCCGTGGGTGCGCAGAACAGCCGGCCAAGAACAGCGCTGCTGCCAGCACCGTCATCTGCAACGCCGTGGGCGAAAACAACATTTCAGTTGCCCGCCCAGGTTGCCGCTCGACCAGAGCCCATCGAGCATCGGGGCGCACCAAAGGGGGCGCGACCGTGAGTCGGTTCGACACACGCATTCGGCGCACCACACAGACATTCACCTTTCAGCAATTTGGTCATCAGGTCTGTCCCATTCAGGATCTCTTCAGCAGTCTTGCGGGCACGTTAAGCGCGCCTGCAGATCAGGCCGCAGAGCGTAGAGCGGGTCGGCAAAACCGACTTCCGCCTGCACACTTGGCATACGTTTGTCATACGCAAGTCATACGCTTGTCATACACGTGGAATCCCGGGTCACTCGGCGGCCACCGAGGTGACGTCGTTCAGCCGTGCGATGATGGCATCCGCCGCCTCGCGCCCATCCCGGATGGCCCAGACGACCAGCGAGGCGCCTCGGACGATGTCGCCCACGGCGTAGACGTTCTCGACCTCGGTCTGGTGCGTGCGGAAGTCGGCCTTGATGGTGCCCCAGCGGGTCACGGACAGCTCGGGCGCCCCGAAGAGGCGCGGCAGCTCCTCCGGCTCGAAGCCCAGCGCCTTGATGGCAAGATCGCAGGGTTCGGTGAAGTCCGATCCGGGCACTTCCTCGGGTGCCTGACGGCCCGTGGAGTCAGGCGGGCCGAGGCGCATCTTCACGGCCTTCACGCCGGTCACCGCCTCGTCTCCGGTAAAGCCCTTGGGTGCTGTAAGCCATTCAAAGATAACGCCTTCTTCCTGGGCGTTCGCAACCTCGCGCATGGATCCCGGCATGTTTGCCTTGTCCCGGCGGTAGAGACATTTGACGGATGTCGCGCCCTGGCGGACGGCCGTGCGCACACAGTCCATGGCCGTGTCGCCACCGCCGATGACGACCACGCGCTTGCCCTCGGCGTTGAGCGTTCCGTCGTCGAACTCTGGCACGGTGTCGCCGAAACCCTTGCGGTTCGACGCCGTCAGGTAGTCGATCGCCTGGACGATCCCCGAGGTGCCCGAGCCCGGGGCGCCAATGTCGCGCGCCTTGTAGACGCCGGTTGCGATGATCACCGCGTCATGGCGGCTACGCAACTCGTTGAAATCCAGGTCCTGTCCGATCTGGCAGTTCATACGGAAGGTCACGCCCGAGGCTTCGAGCTGCTCGTTCCGGCGCACGACGACTTCCTTCTCCAGCTTGAAGCCGGGGATGCCATAGACCATCAGCCCACCCGAGCGGTCGTAGCGGTCGTAGACGGTCACCTGGATGCCCGCACGGCGCAGGCGGTCGGCGGCGGCGAGCCCGCCGGGTCCCGCACCGATTATCCCAACGGATTCAGGACGTTCTGTGGCGGGACGGATCGCCTCGACCCAGCCTTCCTCCCATGCGGTGTCGGTGATGTACTTCTCGATCGCGCCGATGGTGACCGTGCCGTGGCCTGATTGTTCGATGACGCATGAGCCCTCGCACAGCCTGTCCTGCGGGCAGATCCGACCGCAGATCTCCGGAAAGGTGTTGGTGGCCTGGCTGACCTCCCACGCTTCCTTGAGGCGTCCTTCGGCGGTGAGTTTCAGCCAGTCGGGGATGTTGTTGTGGAGGGGGCAATGGGACTGGCAGAACGGAACACCGCACTGGCTGCAGCGGGCCGCCTGCTCGGCGGCTTTCTCGGCGGCGTACTCGCGGTAGATCTCTCCAAAATCCTCGCGCCGCTTCTCCGCGGCGCGCTTCTCCGGCATCACCCTGTCCACGTCGACGAACTGAAGCATCCGCTGCGTCATTGCGCTCCCCTTCCGGTCCACGCCGGATTTGTCTCTGGTACGCCCAGACCGGTTGATGGTCGTGGTGCCAAAGGCGCGATCTGGCGCTCGGAAACCCCGGCATCGCCCTTTCGACGGTCCTCTACGCAATTCGGCAGGAAAAAGAAAGTCCTCAGATTGCCATTACATCAGCATCATTGACCTAATTCGGCGCGTCGCACCACATCGGGCCAGGCAAACGACGCACCACGGGCTGCATGACGCCACCATGCATCATCATAGGTCAGTCATGCTGCCATAATAATTCGGCATCGTTTGGACTTGTATTCCAGTTTCGGAGGGGTACCAAGTCCACGCGTTTGATACGGACATCCCATGGAAACCTTCGACATCATTGCACTGGCCTTGATCCAGGGCATCACCGAATTCCTGCCGATTTCGTCTTCGGGCCACTTGGCACTCTGGCCGCTGCTCACCGGTCGGCCGGACCAGGGGGTGACAATGGATGTTGCCGTCCATGTCGGCACGCTGGTGGCCGTGTGCCTGTTCTTCCGGTCGGAGGTCGGGCGAATTCTGATCGGCGTCGGGAAGATCCTGCGCTGGGATCTGATGAACGCCGAGGCCTATCTTGCGATGCTGCTGGCCATCGCCACCATCCCGGCCATCGTCTTTGGTCTCGCGCTTAAAGTTACCGACACGCACGACGCGCTGCGGACACTCGAGGTCATCGGATGGGCGACCCTTGTGGGCGGCATCCTGCTCTGGCTTGCCGACCGGGCGGCGACGACCCGCGGCAAGGCCGAGACCTGGCGCATCCGCGATGCGGTGATCATCGGGCTCGCCCAGGCTGTCGCACTGATCCCTGGCACCAGCCGCTCCGGCATCTGCATGACTGCAGCCCGATGGCTGGGATTTGACCGCACCGAAGCGGCGCGGATTGCGCTGCTGATGGCAGTGCCGACAATCCTCGCAGCAGGGACGGTCGAGACGGCGGGCGTTATCAAGGACGGCAACTTTGAGCTGGGCGCCGAGCTGATCCTGGGCGCGGTGCTCTCGTTCTTCGCGGCGCTCGGTGCGCTCTGGGTCATGATGAGGATGTTCGCGAGCGCCTGGTCGATGCTGCCCTTCGTGATCTACCGGGTTGTTCTGGGCTGCATCCTGCTGTGGATTGTCTACGCGGGGTCTGGCGCGGTCTGACGCCGCTCAACGGCGGACCCGGAAGCCAGCTGACGTCGGCACCGGATCGAGAACTGTGGTCTCGACTGCGTCAACCCGCGCAGCCGGCGGGCCATAACGACACGCAACCAACATCTCTTGCACGGCAGCGTCCGGGCCAATGAAGAGCGCGGACACGGTCCCGTCCGGGTTGTTGGTCACCCAGCCGGAAAGGCCGCGGGTCACCGCCTGCTCCTCCGTCCAGCCCCGATAGTAGGCACCCTGCACGCGGCCTGAGATCAGCGTCTGAACGGCGATTGTCATGCAGACATGATCAGGCAGGTCGTTGTGCCCGTCGCGAAGAGCTTCCCGTCCGCGTTCTCGAGCCGCGCTTCCGCCGTGGCCGTCCGCCGCCCGACATGGATCGTCTGACCGATCGCGCGCAGGACCCCGGTATCGGCGGTGGCGGCGCGGAGGATGTTCACCTTGTACTCGAGCGTCGTGTAGACCTGCCCCGCGGGCAGCGCGCTCATCACGGCGCACCCCATCGCGCTGTCCAGCATGATCCCGAACCAGCCGCCATGAACCGCGCCCATGGGATTGTAGTGACGACGCTCGGGCGTGCCCTCGAACACCACACGGCCGAATGACACCTCCATCCCGTGCATGTTGGCGATCTCGCCGATGGGGGCGCGCGGCAGAGTGCCGTCACGCACGGCCTCCATGATCTGGAGCCCGCTCATCGAGGCGAGTGTCGCAAGGCCGCTTTGCTCGGATGCCATGTTGTCCTCCCGATCTTACCAGCGACATGATCTTCGGGTCCCAGCGGGTCAAGGCTGTGGACGGCGCTCGGGGCCATGACGTAGCGACAGGTACGCAAGACGGGGGACAGTATGGCCGAGACAAGGTTGCGGGTTGCCGTGGATATCGGGGGCACCTTCACGGACGTCCAGGTCTATGATCCTGAGACAGGCGCGGTTTACGACCACAAGACACCGTCGACGCCCGAAGACCCCTCGGACGGGCTGATCGAGGGGCTGCGCGGTGCGGTTGCCAAGGCGGGCCACGAGGTCGGGCAAATCGGGCTGATCCTGCACGGCTCGACGATTGCGACGAACGCCGTGTTGGAACGGCGGCTGCCCAAAGGCGCGCTGATCACGACGCGCGGGTTCGAGGACGTCCTTGGCATCGGTCGGCACATGAGGCGGGATGTCTACGCACTGATGGCCGAGGATCGGCCCGTGCTGATCCCGCCCGAGCGCCGCTTGGGGGTGGCGGAACGGGTACTGGCGGACGGAACGGTGGAGACGCCGCTTGATCCAAAGGAACTCGAGGCAATCGCCAACCGGTTGGTTGCCGACGGCGTCGAGACCGTGGCAATCATGTTCCTACATGCGTTCAGCACGCCCGACCACGAAGTCGAAGCGGCGCGCATCCTGGAAGCAGCCGGCTTGACGACCGCGACCTCGCACGAAACCTCGCCCGAGATACGCGAGTACGAGCGGGCGTCCACCACCGTGCTCAACGCGCTCCTGAAGCCAGTGATGTCCGCCTACCTGCAGCGGGTCGAGGGACGGCTTCGAGACGCCGGGATCACGGCTCCCCTCTTCCTGGTGCAATCCAACGGGGGGATCGCGACGCCCGGCGAGGCGGCGCGGCTGGCCGTGCGCATGATCCTCTCCGGCCCTTCCGGGGGCGCCATGGCCGTGGCGGAACTGGCCCGCACCCATGGTCTGGCAAACCTCGTGGGCGTCGACATGGGGGGCACCTCTACCGACGTGTCGGTTGTCCGCGACGGCACGATCGAGGAGACGCAATCGGGTGAGATCGACGGACTGCCGGTTCGCCTGCCTATGGTCGAGATCCGCACCATCGGCGCCGGCGGGGGGTCGCTGGCACGGGTTGTCCAGGGGCTGCGTGTGGGCCCGGTGAGCGCGGGATCGGTCCCCGGACCGGCCTCCTACGGACGCGGCGGGACCGAGCCAACCGTCACCGATGCGAATGTGGCCCTTGGCCGGATAGATCCCAACGCGTTCCTGGGTGGGGCCATGGCGCTGGATGTCGGCGCCGCGCAAAATGCCATCGACAGCGTCGCCGATGCGCTTGGCCATGGCCCCGAGGAGACGGCGTCAGGCATCGTCCGTATCGCAAACGCCACGATGGCAGGGGCGGTCCGGCTGTCGCTGTTCGAGAAGGGGGCTGACCCCCAGGATTTCACCCTGGCCGCTTTCGGCGGCGCCGGGGGACTGCACGCATGCGCGATCGCCGAGGAGTTGGACATCCAGCGGGTGCTCTTCCCGGCCATGGCATCGACCCTGTCGGCCCGAGGCATCCTCGGCTCCGACCTGCGCCACGATCTGCTGACTGCGCAGTTGATGCTGGCGGAGTCGGCCGCTCTCCCCGACCTGACGGCCATTGTGGCGTCGTTGCAGGACGAAGGCGACCGACGCCTCACCCGGGACAGCATTCCGCCCGAGCGCCGCCGGATCGAGATCGCGGCCGACGCGCGCTACCGTGGACAAGCCTACGAGATCACGACACCCTGGGAGGTGGACACGGTCGACGACATGGCGCTGGAGCGCCTGACGGATGCCTTCCACGCCCTCCACCAGCAACGCTATGCGCATTCGTCGCCCGGCGAGGCGGTGGAAATCGTCGCCGTCCGCGCCCGCGCTCTCGGCCTCTTCGACCCCGTCCGGGCAGCTGGCGGTGCCGGCCCGGAACCCGGGGACGCAACCTCTCGGCGTGCCTGGACCGGGGGAGGCTGGGCTGACGTCCCGTGCCACCCACGCACCAGCATCTCGACCCCGCTGCAGGGGCCGCTGATTGTCGAGGAAGCCTACGCCTCGCTCTGGATCGCGCCGGGCTGGACCGTGCGCGCGCTGGGCCTCGACCTCGTCGCCACCCGGGAGGACACCCGATGATCGACCCCGTTACACTCGAAGTGCTGCGCAATGCGCTGATCGCTGGCGCCGAGGAGATGAACGTTGCCATCTGGCGGACAGCCAGATCGACCGTGGTGCGCGAGACGCTGGACTACTCCACCGCCATCTTCGACGGGCAGGGCCGTGCGATTGCGCAATCCACCCGCATCCCCGTACACCTGAACTCCATGTCGGTCTGCCTGGAAGATGTCATCGCGGGGCCCCTCCCTCTGGACGACTGGTGCGACGGGGACGTCATCCTGACCAACGACCCCTATGCGGGCGGCGGCCAGCACCTGCCCGACTTCGTGGCCTTCCGACCCGTGTTTGCCGGGGGACGTCGTGTAGCGATCTCCGCTGCGATCGTGCACCACGTCGACGTCGGCGGCGGCGCCCCAGGCAGCTACTTCGCAGGCGCGACCGAGATCCAGCACGAGGGACTACGCCTGCCCCCGCTGAAGCTCGTCGAAGGCGGGCGCCTGAACGAGGCCGTGCTGGCGATCATCCAGCAGAATTCCCGCGAACCCGCGATGATCGGCGGTGATGTCCATGCGCAACTGGCGGCGCTCGAAGTCGGTGCCAAGGCGATCGACCGCGTCGTCACCCGTTATGGCGCGCCGCTGGTCGAGGAGGCGATGGCCGCGGTCCTGGACCAGTCCGAGGCCGCCATGCGCGAGACCCTTGCCGCCCTGCCGGACGGCACCTACCGCTTCAGTGATTTCGTGGACGACGACGGGCAAGGGACACTGGACCTTACGATCGCTGCCACCGTGGTCATCGAGGGCGACACGGCGCGCATCGATCTCTCCGACAGCGCCGATCAGGCGCCGGGGCCCGTGAACTGCACGCTGAACATGGCACGCTCGGGCGTCTACTGCGCGCTCCTCTGCCTCG
Source organism: Pseudomonadota bacterium (assembly GCA_039033215.1). Taxonomy (GTDB): domain Bacteria; phylum Pseudomonadota; class Alphaproteobacteria; order Rhodobacterales; family Rhodobacteraceae; genus Thermohalobaculum. The sequence goes on from JBCCDA010000029.1 coordinate 39,060, forward strand.
CCGACGGCAACGTGATGGCAAACTCCGGCGCCTACCGCCCGATCGACGTGACCTGCCGGCCTGGCGCCATTACCAACGCGCAGGACCCGGCCCCGGTGGCCAACCGCATGGCGACCGGACACCGCATCGTCACCACGGTCCTCGGCGCCCTCGCCGCGGCCGCCCCCGACCGCGTACCCGCAGCCTACTACGGCGTCTCCTACGTCATGGCGCTGCTGGCCCCAGATCCGCTGGTGGCCGGCGAGCGGCGCGTCTACTTCGAGATCGAGGTCGGCGGCTGGGGCGGGCACCCGGACGGCCCCGGTGCTTCGGGCTTCTCCTGCGGGTTCCACAACGGTGCCAACTCCCCGGTCGAGATGTGCGAGACCCTCTTCCCCATCACCTTCACCGAGTACGCATTCCGCAAGGGCTCGGGCGGCGCAGGCCAACATCTAGGCGGCATGGGCCTTCGACGTGAATGGCGGTTGGATGCCGACTGGGGAACGGTCTCGGGCTCGTTCGAGCGATTCCGCCATGGCCCCTACGGTATGGCCGGGGGCGAGCCCGGCGCCAAGGGCCGCTTTGTCCTGACCAGGGACGGCGAAGAGCAGGACCTGCCCTCCAAAGTCTCCAATGTCACCTTGAAGCGCGGCGACCGGGTGCGGCTCGAGACATCCGGCGGCGGTGGCTGGGGCACGCCCGAGCGCTGATCAAACACCCCGCTCCTCTTCATCTGGCCAGAAACACCTCGGGAGGTTGCCAGTGTCGCGCCAATGGTCCGAGTGACATAGGCGAACGGCCGGTATGGGTATCGGCGCGTGCACTATGTGCTCCAACGCGAAGGATGGGACGTGAACATGAAGAAAGTTCGCCGTCTGGACAGCGAGATGGGCCTACAACTGCGGAATA
>JBCCDA010000030.1:0-39229 GCA_039033215.1 Pseudomonadota bacterium
AGCCCAGCTTCGTGAGGACATCCCAAAACTCAGGCCGCAGCGGTCCCGAAGAAGGCTGGTTCATCACCGCCTGAGGGCCCGTGGATCACCCCTGCTGACAACAGGGGCCCGAAGCTAAGCCGGATCCGGCGATGCATATCTCAAGGCCACAAGGCGCCGACCACGACGCTGGACGACACTGGGCAGACGGCCCGTTCCCCCGAGAGAGGTTTTCGCCACCCGCAGGATGGGCTTCCAGCCCATTGCCATCCTGTGGTCGTGATGCATGCGGGCGCCCGGCCTCAGCCCGCAGCGCGGTCCACCGCGGCACAGATATCGTCGACCACCGCTCCCAGCGTCGTGGCGTCCTCTCCCTCGCCCATCACACGGATGAGGGGCTCGGTCCCGGAGGCCCGGATGACCAGCCGACCGGCCGAGCCGAGCCGCTGCTCTCCGTCCGCGATCGCGGCCTTGACGGCATCATCGTCCAGCGGGCGCGCAGCACCCGAGTAGCGCACGTTCTTGAGAAGCTGGGGATAGGGCTCGAACAGATGGCAGAGCTCGGACGCCGGTTTGTCGCCCTCCGTCAGCGCCGCCAGAACCTGCAACCCGGCAAGCAGACCATCCCCGGTGGTCACATGGTCCGTCATGACGATGTGGCCGGATTGCTCGCCACCCAGATTGTGCCCCCCGGACCGCATTGACTCGACAACATAACGGTCGCCGACCTTGGTGCGCATCATGGCGATATCGTGCTTGGCCAGCACCCGCTCGAGGCCGAGGTTGCTCATGACCGTGGTGACGAGCGTGCGGTTCGCCAGCGTGCCTGCCGCCGCCCAGCGCATCGCGATCAGCGCCATGATCTGGTCGCCATCGACGACGCGGCCCTTCTCGTCGATGATGTGCACCCGGTCCGCATCGCCGTCGAGCGCGATGCCAAGATGGGCGCCCTCCGAGACCACGGTCTTCTGGCAGAGCCCCGGATCGGTCGAGCCGCATCCCTGGTTGATGTTCTGCCCGTCGGGATCCGTGCCGATACGGATGACGTCTGCCCCCAGCTCCCACAGCACCGTGGGCGCGGTCCGGTAGGCCGCACCGTTCGCGCAATCGACCACGATCTTCAGACCCGTGAGCCCGCGACGGCGGGGGAAGCTGGATTTGACGAACTCGATGTAGCGTCCACGGCCGTCGTCCAGCCTTGCTGCCGCGCCGATGTTGGCGGGGTTGGCCAGCGCCGGACTGCCTTCCATGCCCTGTTCGATGGCCGCCTCGTCCTCGTCCGAGAGCTTGAAGCCATCGGGGCCGAAGAGCTTGATGCCGTTGTCCTCGTAGGGGTTGTGGCTGGCCGAGATCATGACACCAAGATCCGCGCGCAGGCTGCGCGTCAACATCCCAACGGCAGGCGTCGGAACGGGGCCGAGGAACGTGACATCCATGCCGGTCGACAAAAGCCCCGCCGCCAGCGCGTTTTCGATCATGTAGCCCGAGCGCCGCGTGTCCTTGCCGATCACCACCCGGTGCTGATGGTCGCCCGTGCGGAAGTGGGCACCCGCCGCCTGGCCCAGCTGCATCGCGATCTCAGCCGTCATCGGATGGCTGTTCGCGCGGCCTCGCACACCGTCGGTGCCGAAGAGCTTTCTGCTCATGCTTCCTCCCGGATCGCCTGCCAGACCCGGACCGCCTGGACGGTCTCGGCGACATCGTGGACGCGGAGTATCTGCACGCCCTGATCCAATCCCGCAAGCCCCGCGGCGATTGACCCGGGTGCGCGGTGCTCGGCGCGATTCTCGCCCGAGATCCGTCCGATGAAGCCCTTGCGCGAGACACCCAGCAGGATCGGGCACCCCAGCGCATGAAATAGCGACAGACGCCGGATCAGGGCAAGATTGTGCGCTTCGGTCTTGCCGAACCCGATCCCCGGATCCAGCACGATCCGCGCCGGGTCAAGCCCCGAGATATCCGCCGCCGCCAGCCGGGCCTCGAGGAAGTCGTAGACGTCGAGCAGCACGTCCTCGTAGCGCGGATCGTTCTGCATGGTGCGGGGGTCGCCCTGGGCATGCATGAGGCACAGCGCCGGGGCTTCCTGGGCCACATGGCCGCTTTCGGGATCATGGGTCAGGGCGGAGACATCGTTGAAAAGCCGGGCCCCCGCCGCCAGCGCCTGGCGCGCGACCTCGGCCTTGCGGGTGTCGATCGAGATCGGGACCGGACACCCAGCCGCGATCAATCCGTCAATCACAGGCAGAACACGCGCGAGTTCCTCGGCCGCCGGGACCGGCTCCGCCCCCGGCCGTGTCGACTCCCCGCCAATGTCCAGAAGGTCGGCGCCCGCATCGACAAGGGACAGGCCGTGCCCGATGGCCATCTCGGCTGAACGCAACCGCCCGCCATCCGAGAAGCTGTCCGGGGTGACGTTGACGACACCCATGACCCGGGGCCCCGCCATCCCGATACCGCAGATCGCTGGCCTCGGCGCTTCAAGCCGAGCGAGGATCTCCTCGGCCTCGGGGTAGAGGGTTGCCACGGCGTCCGCGGGCACAACCTGCGGCGGACCCTCCCGCGACAGGACTTCGATCCAGTCAAACCGGAGAGCCCCGCCAGAGAGGCTTCGTCCTCGAGCACCCGAAGTCGGGATCGGTCGGAAATAGTTTCGCATGTTCTCACCCCCTACCCCGACTACGCGACAAGGGGTCGGCACGCAAGATCATTTACACATTTAATGATGTGAAATTATTAGTGAATGTCATAATTCATGTGGAATATTGTTATTCCCAGAAAAACGCGCATTTATGATCACCGAAGCGTTCCCAAAGGAGAACTGCCATGGCCAAGCAAGATCATCCCAAGGTACTGACCGCGAATGACCTCGTGGAAGGGACCTCCGTGTTCCTGAGCTCGGAAGGCTGGAAGGCCAGTATCGACAAGGCAATGGTGGCGGTCACCACCGAACAGGCCGAAGAGCTCGAGGCGTTGGGCACCAGGTTCGTCAAGGACAACTCGGTCGTCGGCCCCTATCTGGTTGAGGTTGGGCTTGAGACCGGCGCCCCCGTGCCGCTCAGCCGCCGCGAGCAGATTCGGGCCGATGGGGCCCCGACAATCCCGGTCGGCCTCGCCGCCTGACCCCTGTCGACCGTCAGTATCCTCAGGGTGGGGTTCAACCCCACCCGACCTCCCATAGCGCGAGGCGACCGCCATGTATCGATACGACGAGTTCGACCAGCGCTTCGTGAGCGAGCGCACGGCCGAGTTCCGCACCCAGGTTGCGCGCAGGCTTGACGGCTCGCTGACCGAGGACGAATTCAAGCCTCTGCGCCTGATGAACGGGCTATATCTTCAACTCCACGCCTACATGCTGCGCGTCGCGATCCCCTATGGCACGCTGAACAGCCGCCAGATGCGCATGCTCGCCCATATAGCCGAGACCTGGGACCGGGGTTACGGCCACTTCACGACGCGCCAGAACATCCAGTTCAACTGGCCCAAGCTGCGGGATGTGCCCGATATCCTCGACGCGCTGGCCTCCGTCGAGATGCACGCTATCCAGACCTCCGGCAACTGCATCCGCAACACGACATCGGATCCCTATTCGGGCGTGGCGGCCGACGAGATCGAGGACCCGCGCATCACCGCCGAGGTCATCCGCCAATGGTCCTCGCTCCACCCCGAGTTCACGTTCCTGGGCCGCAAGTTCAAGATCGCGGTGACGGCAAGCGAAGAGGATCGCACGGCCCTCAAGCTCCACGACGTGGGTGTCCAGATCGTGCGGCGCGATGGCGAGACCGGCTATCGGATCATGGTTGGCGGCGGCATGGGGCGCACGCCGATGATCGCAAAGGAGCTGCGCGACTTCCTGCCGAAGGCCGAGCTGCTGCCCTATCTGGAGGCCACGCTGCGGGTCTACAATCTGCACGGTCGGCGGGACAACAAGTACAAGGCCCGGATCAAGATCCTGGTCCACGAGATCGGGATCGACGCCTTCCGCGAGCAGGTCGAGGCCGAGTTCGCGCGCATGGACCGAGATGTGGTGGCAGTGCCCGGCAGTGAGCTCGCCCGCATCGCCGCCTATTTTTCGCCGCCGGATCTGCCCGCGGACCTCCCCGAGCGTGATGCGGATGCGCACGCACGGGCGCTCCGGCAGGACCCTGCCTTCCGGGACTGGGTTGCGCAGAACACCTTTGCGCACAAGGTGCCGGGCCATGTGGCCGCGACGATCAGTCTGAAGCCGATTGGCGGCGCCCCCGGCGATGCAACGGCCGAGCAGATGCGTGTCATGGCCGACGTGGCGGAGCAGTATTCCCACGATGAGCTTCGCGTGACGCACGAACAGAACGTGGTGCTGCCCCATATCGCGCTTGGCGATCTCTACAAGGTGTACCGCGGCCTTGCGGGCGCTGGGCTGGATGCGCCGAACAAGGGGCTGGTGACGGACATCATTGCCTGCCCGGGGCTCGATTACTGTGCTCTCGCGACGGCCCGGTCCATCCCCGTCGCGCAGAACATCGCCCGGCGCTTTGCCGACACCGACCGGCAGAAGGACATCGGGCCGCTTGCCATCAAGATCTCGGGCTGTATCAACGCCTGCGGTCACCACCATGTGGGCCATATCGGGATCCTCGGCCTCGATCGTGCAGGGGTCGAGAGCTACCAGATCACGCTGGGCGGCGATGCGACGGAGACGGCGGCACTGGGCGACCGCACGGGTCCCGGCTTCGGCTATGACGAGGTGCCAGATGTGATTGAGAAGATCGTTGGCACCTATCTGGACGCCCGCGCGCCCAGGGAGACGTTCCTCCAGACCTACCGCCGCATCGGCATGGCCCCGTTCAAGGAGGCGCTTTATGCTGATTGATGCGACGGGCGAGATCGCCGATGGCTGGGCCGAGATTGCCGACGATGCCGACATCCCCTGGCACGGGCCGATCATCGTGCCGTTCGCCCGGCTGGACGAGGCGCTGACGCGGCGTCCATCGACCGGTGTGGCGCTGCCGAACGACACGGAGATCGACGCGGTGGTGCCCTACCTGCCGCGCCTGGGTCTGGTCGCGGTCGACTTTCCCAGCTTCGCCGACGGTCGCGGGTTCTCGATCGGACAGGCCCTGCGTGACCGCAGGTTCGAGGGGCGGTTGCGCGCCGTCGGCCCGGTCATCGCGGATCAGTTCGCCTATCTGCTGGCGTGCGGGTTCGACGAGGTCAAGGTGCCCGAGCACGTGGCGTTGAGGCAGCCTGTCGAGCAGTGGATGGCGCAGTTGTCGAAGGTGACGCTGGGGTATCAGCGGGGCCGGCCAGTGCGCGGCTCGATCCTCGATCAGCGGCACGGCGGCACGGCCTGAAGGGCGCGGCACGCTCCCGCTGCACAGTCATCCGCGGGACAGCGATCCGACCAAGCTGGCCAAGCCCCGTCAGCTTCCCGCGTTGTAGGGCCTTTCGCGCCACCAGGTCACGGCGGCCCACTTCTCGCCTGCCGTGACGGGCTCACCCGCATGGGCGGCAAGGGCGCACTGGTCGCGGTCCCCTGCCCCGGTGTTCGCAAAGATCAGCAGGCGCCCGGTCTGCGGTGCCACGCGAAAACCGAGCTTCGGGAACGCGGTACCACCGCCTGCCTCGACCTCGTTGAGGTAGACCATCGCGGTGAAGAGCCGCTGGCCGCCATCTGCCTCGAACGCCGCCCGTTCCTCCGCCGCGGCACCCGACCAGATGCCGTCCACATGCGGTTTGAACTCCTGCGCCTCGGAGTAGTGGAGGACCGAGACGCCCTCGCCATGCGAGGCTGGCAGCGCCACGATCCGGGCGAGCTGACCCATGAGATCTCGGGCCTCCGGAACCTCGTCCGGATGAAGCGCGCAGTCCGCGTTGGTCCGCGCCTCGGAGACCGTGAGCTCGGCGCCATCCAACCCGACCTGCGCCCGCGTGAGCCGCCCCTCAGCCCGTGCGATCAGCGCACCACAGGCCTCCGGGGACAGGAACCCGTCCGACACCGCAACCAGAGGGTTCGCGTGCAAAAGCCGACACGGCATCTCACGCAACATGACTTGCGTCAGCCTTCCGCTTCTTCTTCGCCGTCGTCTTCGCCCTGATCGGCGATCCAGGCGACCGATACCACCTGCTCGCCCGCCGCGGTGTTGAAGACCTTCACGCCGCCGGCCGAGCGCGAGCGGAACGAGATACCGCCAACCGGGCAGCGGATCGACTGACCGGCATTGGTCACCAGCATGATCTGGTCGTCCTGTTCGACGGGGAAGGACGCGACGATGCCGCCGCCCCTCAGCCCCTTGTCGATGGCCTGGACGCCCTGGCCGCCACGCCCGCGCACCGGGTAGTCGTGCGACGATGACAGTTTGCCAAGCCCGCTTTGCGTGATCGTCAGGATCAGCTCCTCGGACGCCGACATCTCGGAGTACCGCTCCTGCGCCAACCCGATGTCCGCCACGGCCTCTTCCTCGTCGTCGGTCTCTTCCTCGTCGGTCGCCCCGGCCACGGCGCGGCGCATCTTCAGATAGGCCACGCGTTCCTCGGATGACGCCACGAAATGGCGGATGACGGACATGGACACCACTTCGTCGCCCTTGCCAAGCCGGATGCCGCGCACCCCCGTCGACGAGCGTCCCGCGAAGACGCGCACATCCGTCGTCGGGAAGCGGATCGCGCGGCCCTTGCCGGTGACCAGCATCACGTCGTCGCCTTCGTCGCAGATACGCGCCCCGATCATCCGGGTGTCCGCGCCCTCCTCGAACTTCATCGCGATCTTGCCGTTGCGCATGACATTGGTGAAATCGCTGAGCTTGTTGCGCCGCACGTCCCCTTCCGAGGTCGCGAAGACGATCTGCTGATGCTCCCACTCGGACTCGGGCACATCGACAGGCATCATCGCCGCGATCGACACGCCCTGCGCCACGGGCAGCACGTTCACGATCGCCTTGCCGCGCGCGTTCCGGCCTGCCAGTGGCAGGCGCCAGGTCTTCAGCTTGTAGACCATGCCATCGGTCGTGAAGAACAGGATCGGCGTGTGGGTGTTGGCGACGAACAGGCGCGTGACGAAGTCCTCGTCCTTGGTCGCCATCCCCGCGAGGCCCTTGCCGCCGCGTGCCTGCGCCCGGAACTCGGTCAGGGGCGTGCGCTTGATGTAGCCGCCATGGGTGACGGTGACGACCATGTCCTCCTGTTCGATCAGGTCCTCGTCGTCGAGGTCCCCATCGTATTCGACGATTTCGGTCTTGCGCGGGGTCGAGAACTCTTCGCGCACCGCGATCATCTCGTTCGAAATCATCTCCATGATCCGGGGACGTGAGCGCAGAATCTCGAGGTAGTCCTTGATCTCTTCGGCAAGCTTCTCCAGCTCCTCGCCGATCTCCTTTATGCCCATCGCCGTGAGGCGTTGGAGCCGGAGATCGAGGATCGCGCGGGCCTGACTGTCCGAGAGATTGTAGGTCCCGTCGTCGTGCATCGTGTGCGACGGGTCATCGATCAGGCGAATGTAATCGGCAATGGCCTCGGCGGGCCAGCGCCGGGTCTTCAGGCGTTCGCGCGCCTCGGCCGGATCGGCGGAGGATCGGATGGTCGCCACCACCTCATCCACGTTCTCCACCGCGACCGCGAGGCCGCACAAGAGGTGCGCGCGTTCGCGGGACCGCCGCAGCAGGAAGGCTGTGCGCCGGGCGACCACCTCTTCGCGAAAGGCGATGAAGGCCTGCAGAAAGATCTTCAGGTCCAGCTGCTCGGGCTTGCCGCCGTTCAGCGCCAGGATGTTGCAGCCGAACGAGGTCTGGAGCGACGTGAACCGGTAGAGCTGGTTCAGCACCACATCCGCCGTCGCGTCGCGCTTGAGCTCGATGACGACCCGCACGCCGTGGCGATCGCTTTCGTCCTGGACGTGGGCGATGCCCTCGACCTTCTTCTCGCGCGCGATCTCGGCGATGCGTTCCTGCAGGGTGGCCTTGTTCACCTGATAGGGGATCTCGTCGACGATGATCGCAAAGCGGTCCTTGCGGATTTCCTCGACGTGGGTCTTGGCGCGAATGATCACGCTGCCCCGACCGGTGTGATAGGCCTTGTAGGCGCCAGAGCGGCCCAGGATCAGCGCCCCGGTGGGGAAATCGGGCGCGGGGATGTACTCCATCAGTTCGGCGATGGTGAGATCCGGGTTCTCGATCAGAGCCAGCGTCGCATCGATGACCTCGCCCAGATTGTGCGGCGGGATGTTGGTGGCCATGCCCACCGCGATGCCCTGGCTGCCGTTGACCAGCAGGTTGGGGAACCGGGCGGGCAGCACCAGCGGCTCCTGGAATTCGTTTGAATAGTTCGACTGGAAGTCGACGGTCTCGCGCTCGATATCCTCGAGCAGCATGGTGGAGATCTTGGCCATCCGCACTTCGGTGTAGCGCATAGCGGCGGGGCTATCCCCGTCCATGGACCCGAAGTTACCCTGCCCGTCCGCCAGCGGCACACGCATCGAGAAGTCCTGCGCCATGCGCACCAGCGCGTCGTAGATGGCCGAGTCACCATGCGGGTGGTACTTACCCATGACATCACCGACCAGACGGGCCGACTTCTTGTAGGGTTTGTTGAAGTCGTACCCGCCCTCGTGCATCCCGTAGAGAATGCGCCGGTGCACGGGTTTCAGCCCATCTCGCAGGTCGGGAATGGCGCGGCTGACGATCACGCTCATCGCGTAGTCGAGATAGCTGCGCTTCATCTCCTCCTCGACGGTGATCGAGGGGCCGTCGTGCGCCAGCCGCTCGGGGCTTTCACCATCATCTACGGGCGGATCTTCAGGGGTATCTGCGGCCAAGGTTGGCTCCTGTCTGGGAGGTTGCGTCAGATATACGACAGTGGTTTGAGGCGCGCAACGCTACCCCGCACCAGAACCACAATTTATTGTGGCCTTGCCCGAAGGATCGTCACGAGTAGCACCATATCCGGTGGTCCGGCAAATCCGGTGCGTCCTACCTCCTGCACGGTCAGACTTGACGCAAGGCAGCAATTGGGGTCGCCATTGTCAGGTGACGTGCAGGTACCCAAACCTGCCCATGGATTCCCGAGGGGGGAATTGACCGATGACGACCATCCGACTGAGGAGAGACAATCGATGAGACACATTCTGGCAGCGACAACGGCCGTGGCGGTGGCGTTCGGCTCGGTAGCAGCCCACGCCGCAGCTTGCACCAACGACGCCTGGAACAAGGTCATGTCCAGCGGCAAGATCAGCATCGGCGTGAAAGCTGATTATAAACCATGGGGTTACAGGGATTCCGACGGGAGCCTGGTGGGCATGGAGATCGACATGGCCATGGACGTCGGGCGCGCCATGGGGGTCGAGGTCGAGCTTGTGCCCGTCCAGTCCTCGAACCGCATGCAGTTCCTGGAACAGGGCAAGGTCGACATGTTCATCGCGACCATGTCCGACCGCGAGGATCGGCGCGCAATCGTCGGCATCCCGGGCCCGAACTACTACACCTCGGGCACCAACATCATGTCGCCCAAGGCGCTGGCCTTCACCTCGTGGGAGGATCTTCGCGGCAAGCCCGTCTGCGGCAAGCAGGGCGCCTTCTACAATAAGATCGTCGAGGAGCGCTACGGCGTGGAGGTCATCGCCTTCACCGGAAATGCCGAGGCAAAGCAGGCACTTAGGGACAAGAAGTGCGTGGCATGGGTCTATGACGACTCGTCCATCGGCTCGGATCTCGCGTCAGGCAACTGGGACGATTTCGAGATGCCCCTGGCGTCCGAGGATGACAACCCCTGGGGCCTCGCCGTCCCGCTGGAGGAAGTGAACTGCGTCTTCGGCAACTTCATGTCCGGCATGCAGTACAACTGGCACAGCAGCGGCACGCTGATGGCGCTCGAGGAGAAGTGGGGCATCAAGCCGACCGCGTACCTCAAGGACAAGGCCGAGCGCTACGGCGACTGGCTGAAGTGATCTGATCACGTGATCTGAACGGGCCGGGCCAGCGTCTGCTGGCCCGGTCTGCGCTGTCAGAACAGGTGTATGACTTGCGTATGACTCGCGTATGCCAAACGTATGCCAAGTGCGCCGACATGAGGTCGCTGGGTTAACCGGGCGTCACGGCCAAGGGGTCGCCCGACGACCGGTCCGCGCTCATGGACAGCGCGCCTTCTTGCAGGAATTCATGTAGCTGCCTGCGATGTTGCTGTTCAGCCGCAAGGTGCCCGCCGCTTCGTCGAAGGCAGCTTGACAGGCGGACAGGCACGGGATCGCCGGCATCGCTCCCACGGCGTTCAACCGCGCCACGTAGTCGGCAACATTGACGCCGCAGATCACAGTCGGCTGCGCGGGGCTGAGCGAGAAACGGTTGGGGAAGGTCCCCCGCATATAGGCGAGCCCCTCGCACGTTGGACTGGCGGGATTGATCCGGACAGTGATGTGCATCGCAGTCGTTGCGTTGAACGTCACGTGCACGTCGGTGATCCCCGTGGTCATCCCGCACACCCAGAGGTTCTGCGTCGTCGGGCTCAGTGACTTGCAGAGACCTTCGAACGCAGCGTTCCCATAGAGCCCGAGCCCGCTGCAGACCCGAACGGACTGGGCGGTCGCGGTCGTCAGGCTCAGCGAGACCGTGGTGACGACGATCGCCCCTTTCGCCGCAGTGCGACGCAGCCATCGGCCACGTCTGCCCAAGTCGGCAGATGAGTTGCTGGTCACGGCATGTCCCCTTCCAAAACCCCTGCCGCACCGGGAACAGATCCGGCTCTGGCAGGGCGGTGCCCCGGTCTCACCGCCAACCACTCTACCATAGCGTGTCTCGCGTCCCAACGAGGGCTGGACAGATGCCTCCGCACTGGGCACCGTCAGCCCAGACGATCGAGGGTTCCCGAATGGAAGACTTCTTCCGCCAGCTGGCCGATGATGCGCCGCGCTGGAATTTCATCTGGATGTATGACGACCGCCAGCAGGGCAAGATCCTGGCCGGGCTCTGGATGACGATAAAGCTCTCGGTGGCGTGCCTCGCGCTGTCGGTGGTCATCGGCCTCGTGGGGGCCTGGATGCAGGGCGCGAAATCCGCGCTCGTGAGGGCCATCGTCGCCGGCTACATCCAGTTCTTCCGCAACACGCCGCCTCTGGTGCAGCTGTTGTTCTTCTACTTCGCGCTGGGGCAGTTCACGCCGACCCACTCCCCCGACGGCTGGCTCGAGGTGCCGATCATCTCGAACGTCGGGTGGGCGATCATCTCGCTGTCGTTCTTTGCCGGCGCCTTCAATGTCGAGATCTTCCGCGCCGGGATCGAAGCCGTGCCCGAGAGCACGCAGGAGGCGTCGGAGAGCCTCGGCTTCACGCGGCTGCAGACCTACATCTACGTGGTGCTGCCGCTGGCCTTCCGGGTCTGTCTGCCGGCGCTCAACAACAATCTGGTCAACCTGGTGAAGACGACGACGCAGGCCTACGCGATCGCCGTGCCCGAGCTCTTGTATCACTCGGTCTCGATCTGGAACGACTATCCCAGCGCGCAGTACCCGACGATGATGCTGGTCTTCTTTGCCTACATCTTCCTCGTCGGCATTCTGGTCTTCGGGATGTCGAGCTGGGAGCGGGGGATGAAGATCCCGGGGTACGGCTCATGAGGATCGCGGGTGTCAACAGACCGGGGCGCACGGACCTCGCGGTGCTCAAGCCCTTCGATATCCGCGCGGTGACGCCGGATGGCTATGTCTTCACGCGCTGGATGGCCGCCCTGCCGTGGTGGACGCCGTTCCTGATCGCCGCCGTCGCGCTCGTCTGGCCGACGCTGGCCCATGCCCAGGACCGCTATTCCACAGCGGACGCCTTCGACGCGCTCTGGCGCTGGATGCCGTTCCTGCTCTGGTCGGGGTTCTTCTTCAACGTGCTGATCTCGCTTCTGGCCATGGCGATCGGCACCGTGGCGGGCGCGGCGCTGGGGCTCGCGCAGATCTCGCCCTCGCGTCCATTGCGTGCCGGGGCCTACTTCATCACGCAGCTCTTCCGGAACTCGCCCTGGCTGGTGCTGCTTTTCATCGTGCTCCTGGCCTTCCCGTTCGAGGTCACGATCTTCGGGGTCACCATTCCGATACCCGACTGGATGAAGGGGGTCTTTGGCCTCTCGCTGCCGGTAATGGCGAACATCTCCGAGGTCGTGCGCGGCGCGGTCCAGTCTGTGCCCACCGCGCAGTGGGAGGCGGCGCGCAGCCTCGCCTTCACGCGGCGTCAGATCCTGTGGGAGATCATCCTGCCCCAGTGCTTCAAGCGGATGATCCCGCCCTGGATGAACTGGTATGCGATTCTGACCATGGCGACGCCGCTGTGTACGCTCTTGGGCATCGAGGAGGTGATCACCCTCAGCCGTCAGGCCATGGAATCCGAGGACAACCACCCCGAGCTGCTGATGCCCTTCTACGGCTTCGTGCTGATCCTCTTCTTCGTCTATTGCTACCCGATCGCGCGGTGGACCATTTCCCTCGAACGCCGCTACGCCGTGAAATTGTGAGGATGGATATGGAGATCGACGCGAGCCACTTCGTGACCAACCGTGACGCGCTGCGTTCGGTGATTACCTATGCCAGCCCGCGGGCGGCGGTGAAGGTGATCGACCATATCGACCCGAACTGCGCGCGGTTCATCGCGGCCTCGCCGTTTCTGGTCATGGGAACCTATGGGCCGGACGGGCTGGTGGATCTGTCGCCCAAGGGGGACCCCGCGGGGTTCGTGAAGGTCCTGGACCAGAAGACACTGCTGGTGCCGGACCGGCTGGGCAACGGGCGACTCGATAGTTTCGAGAACCTGCTGGGCGACCCGACCGTCAGCCTGATCTTCCTGATCCCCGGCCACAATGACACGCTGCGCGTCGGCGGGCGGGGGCAGCTGTCGACCCAGCCCGACCTGCTGGAAGGGCTCGCCGTCAATGGCCGCGCGCCCAACATGGCGCTGATCGTCACCGTCGAGGAAGCCTACCTGCACTGTGCCAAGTGCATGATCCGCTCGAAGATGTGGCATCCCGATCACTGGCCCGACACCTCGGACGTGCCTTCGATGGGCGAGGTGATGGTCGCGCACGGCAAGCTGGTCGAGCGCGGGCTGGTCGCGGGCGTGGACGAGATGCAGGCGATGGTCGACGACGACGCCGTCAACAAGCTCTATTGACCGAGGCTGCAATGACCTGGACACCCGATCAACCCATCGTCTCGCTCAAGGACGTGCGCAAGTCCTTCGGCGATCTCGAGGTGCTCAAGGGCGTCTCGTTCGACGTCATGAAGGGCGAGGTGATCTGCATCATCGGGCCTTCGGGCTCGGGCAAATCCACGCTGATCCGCTGCATCAATGCGCTGAACGACATCCAGGCGGGGTCGATCACGGTCGAGGGCCTGGAGGTGCACGATCCCAAGCTCGACAAGCTGGCCCTGCGCAAGAAGGTCGGCATGGTCTTCCAGCAGTACAATCTCTTCCCGCACAAGACCGCGCTTCAGAACATCATGATGGCGCCCCTCAAGGTGCTGGGTCAGCCGCGCGACGAGGTCGAGGCGCGGGCGCGCAAGCTGATCGCGAAGGTGCGGCTCGGTGGCAAGGAAGACAGCTACCCCGGAGAGCTCTCGGGTGGGCAGCAGCAGCGCGTGGCGATTGCCCGCAGCCTCGCGATGAACCCGGACGTGATGCTCTTTGACGAGGTCACGGCGGCACTGGACCCCGAGACCGTCAAGGAGGTGCTGGTCACCATCAAGGATCTCGCCGCGGAGGGCATGACCTGCATGCTCGTCACCCACGAGATGGGCTTTGCCCGCGAGATTGCGGACCACATCTACTTCACCGACCGCGGGGTGATCGTCGAACACGGCCCGCCTGCGACCTTCTTCACCGAGGCCTCGGACCCGCGGACGCGGGAGTTTCTGAGCCAGATCCTCTAGGATCCCGCGCTAGAGCATCGCCCGCCGGATCAGGTTCAGCCCCATGATCAGGAAGATCACCAGCACCACCGTGCGGAAGCGGTCGGCATCCAGACGCCTGCGCAGCCGTTCGCCAACCGTGAAACCGGCAAGCGCCGGTATGGTCATGAGGATCGACAGCCCCGCCGTTGGCCCCGTGATCACCCCGTTCGACCAGAGCCCGCCGATCAGCGGAATGGTGCCTGCGAAGATCATCACGCCGGTGGCGGCGACGAACGCATCCTTCTGGACCCGCCGGGCCATGAGGTAGGTGACCATGGGCGGCGCCCAGATCGCCGTCAGCCCGCCCAGTGCACCGGAGGCGACGCCCGAGACCACCTGCCCCGCCCGATCGAAGCGTTCCGGCAGGAAGGGGGGCGCCCAGGCGAGGCTGGAGACCGAGAAGAGGATGATGACCCCGCCCAGCACCAGCAACAGCACGTCGGTGCGGATGGTCGCCGTGAGGGTCAGGCTGACCACGGCGATCACGCTGATCAGGCAGACGAGGTAGACCCAGAAGCGCCGGATCGTCTCGGCGACCATGCCCGATCGCCAGATCTGCCAGGCGTTGGACAGGAGCGAGGGAAAGACCACCAGCGCGATGGCCATGCGCGGGTCCATCACCTGGCTCATCATGCCGACGCTGGCCGTCGGAAGGCCGATCCCGACCGTGCCCTTGATCACGCCTGCCAGCAGGAAGACCCCGGCGATCAGCGCCAGCATCTCCGGCCCGAAACCGTTCATTGACCGCGGTCGGTCACGACGGATTGGCCAAGATGAAAATCCAGAAGCGCGCGGAACGCACGAGAGAAATCGCCAGCGATCTCTGCATCCAGCGGCCCCGGGGGAAGTCCGCGCGTCTGCATCACATAGGCGTTGAACCGGGTGCAAGCGTGCATCATCGCCGCCGAGATTCGGGCAATGGCGACATCTGCGATCAGGTCATTGGCAGGCCCAATAAACTGATCAGCCAATTGCAGGAACGGCCGGCGCGCGGCTTCATCCATCTCATTCAGCGAGATCAGTACATCCAGGGCAGCGTCTGGAACCTGACCCGGCTGAACCGCTGCTCCGACAACACGGAGGTGCTGCAAGGCATGATCCTGAAGCTCCTCCTCAAACCGTTTGGTCAAGAAGTCCCTCGTGTCGGCATCGACGGCCGTATGATCGCCGATCTGAGCCTCCATGGCGAAGGCGGCAAACCGGGCCGCTGCATAGAGAAACGCCGCCCCGATACGCTCGGACGCTTCCTGCCCTTCGAGATCATTGGCCGTGTTCAGAAACACGTTGGCGGTCTCGTAGAACGCCGCCATCTCCTCCTCAGGGATGGTCGGCCAGCCGGTATCGTCGCTCATCTTCGGATCAGAACGGAATCTCGTCGTCCATGCCGCCGCCGCCCGCAGGCGGGCCGCCGCGGTCATCGTAGCCGCTGCTGCGGCCACCACCGCCTCCGCCGCCGCCACCGTACGAGCCACCACCGCCGCCGCCGCCTTCACCGCGGCCATCCAGCATCGTCAGCGTGCCGTCGAAGCCGTTGATCACGACCTCGGTCGAATAGCGATCCGCACCGCTTTGGTCCTGCCATTTGCGGGTCTGGAGCTTGCCCTCGATATAGATCTTCGAGCCCTTCTTGAGGTACTGCTGCGCGATCCGCACGAGGCCCTCGGAGAAGATCGCGACCGAATGCCATTCGGTCTTCTCGCGCCGCTCGCCAGTGTTGCGATCCTTCCAGGTCTCGGACGTGGCAAGCCGAAGGTTGCACACCTGCCCGCCGTTCTGAAAGCTGCGCACTTCGGGGTCCGCACCCAGGTTCCCGATCAGGATCACCTTGTTCACGCTGCCTGCCATATCCTCAACCTCCCGGGCGCCGATTCTGATGTCGGGGCGACGTTAGCCCGCTGTGCTGGGACGTGCCAGCGGTTCATGGAACAGGCGGGAAGATTGCGAGCTTCGAGCTTGCCAAGTAGGTTTCGGACTCGAGAGAGGGAGTTCTATGATGCGGTTGATCGTCGGTCTGATCGCGGCGTGGGGAGTTTCGATCGCTACCTTCGCCAGTGCGCAAGGGAGCGACGACGTGCAACCACTTTGTCCAACGTCAACCGGGGAGCCCGGGCGGCTCTTCGTGGGTATCGCAGACATCTTTGTAGTTCCGGAAGTTTTCGACCGCGTCGAAGCCGACGATGCCGTGGCGGGCTATAGTCTCGGCGTGGCATCGCCGACGGTGTATGCCTTTTTGTATTCGGAAGGTGCTACAGCCCTACGGTTCTTCGAGGGCGAAGACATGGTCTACGAATGTTCTGTGCAAGCCGTCGACTTTGATCCGGCAGTCCACTCGCTGGAGTCAATCACAAGAGGAAACTGCGATTGGAAAGCGGACCGGGAACTGCCGTTGCTGACCGGGATCGCGCACATATTCGACCTTCCAGCACCATTCGTCGAAGTGGCCGTCGGCAATCCAAAGGTGTTTGACATCCAGCCAACATCAACCAGCGCAATCTATGCAGTTGGCAAGTCTCCGGGCATCACAGATATCGTAGCGCTGAGGCCAAATGGTGTGCTGATGTTCCAATGCCCATTCATGGTGCAAGATGCCACTGCCCATTTCGCGCAAAACCCGGTGGAAGACACCGAGATTTGCCGAGACCAGAACGGCAACCTGATGCGTCTGTCGCCAGGGGAGACCGTGACATACAAGCGGGAAGGAGAGGTTCGCCGATACGACCCAGTTCGGATCGCCGATGGGAGGGTCGTGGGACCAACCCTCAGCAATTCCGAGACTGGTGTTTTCCAATTTCGCGCACAGGCTTCGGGTATCACGAGCCTAATCGATGAGTGGATTGGGCCGCGTGGCAGGTCGCGAAGCTGCCTCATCGTCGTAGAATGATGGTGGCGCCGCGGCAACCGAGCAGCTAGCGTCGCGGTTCAGTCATAGAATGCTGCGAAACGAACATGTCCACCAAAGCCACCTTCGAGATCGGCGCCTATCCCTACACCAAACGTATGAAACGCTCGGCCTACGAGGAGCACCTGGAGCTTCTGCAGATCGAGCTTCTCAAGCTGCAGCATTGGGTGAAGGAAAAGGACCGCCGTGTGCTCCTGATCTTCGAGGGGCGTGATGCCGCGGGCAAGGGTGGCACGATCAAACGCTTCACCGAGCACCTGAACCCCCGCGGCGCGAGGGTGGTCGCGCTGCCAAAGCCGTCGGACATCGAACGCACGCAATGGTATTTTCAGCGCTACGTCGCCCAGCTGCCCTCGGGTGGCGAGATCTGCTTCTTCGACCGCTCCTGGTACAACCGTGCAGGCGTCGAGCGGGTGATGGGCTTTTGCGAACCCCGCGACTGGAAGCGGTTTTTTGCAGAGGCCCCGCTCTTTGAGGAAATGCTGGTCGAGAGCGGTATCCATCTGGTGAAGTTCTGGCTGACCGTGACGCAGGATGTGCAGCGCGAACGCTTTGACGCCCGGCGCGAGGATCCGCTGAAGCGTTGGAAACTCTCGCCCATCGACGAGGCAAGCCTGGACAAGTGGGACGCCTACACCGAGGCGCGGGAGGAGATGTTCGACCGCACTGACACGTCCTGGGCGCCCTGGACGGTGGTCAAGACCGACGACAAGCGCCGGGCCCGGATCGCGGCCATCCAGCATGTGCTGTCCGGGATCGAGTATCCGGAGAAGGACGCCGATGTGATCGGGAGCATCGATCCGCTGATCGTGGGTGAGCACACCTAGGGGTGCTCTCGCGCACTAGGCGGCGCCGTCTCTGCCCTGCCGCCTAGACCGCCTTGGCGGTCCCCCGGCGGTGATCGGGATGAAGGGCTGTGCCCAGGATATGGTCCGAGCGGTGGATCACATGCCCCGCATGGCCCACGATCAGCGGATCGGGCGGCTGAGCGACGGCCGGATCCTTGCCCGGATAGTCGATCGTCGACAGGAAATGGCGCATGCAGTTGAGCCGCGCGCGCTTCTTGTCGTCTGACTTGATGATCGTCCAGGGCGCATCGGCGGTGTCGGTGTAGAAGAACATCGCCTCTTTCGCCTCGGTGTAATCGTCCCACTTGTCGAGACTGGCGAGGTCGATGGGCGAGAGCTTCCACTGCTTCAGGGGATCGTTCTCGCGCGCCTTGAACCGGCGGCGCTGTTCGGCCTGGGTCACCGAGAACCAGTACTTGTAGAGCCGGATGCCCGAGCGCACGAGCATGCGCTCGAGATCGGGGGTCTGGCGCATGAACTCGAGGTAGTCGTTGGGCCCACAGAAACCCATGACCCGCTCGACGCCGGCACGATTGTACCAGGAGCGGTCGAAGAGCACCATTTCGCCGCTGGTCGGCAGATGCTCGACATAGCGTTGAAAGAACCACTGCCCGCGCTCGACGTCCGAGGGTTTCTCCAGTGCCACCACCCGGGCGGCCCTGGGGTTCAGATGCTCCATGAAGCGCTTGATCGTGCCACCCTTGCCGGCAGCATCGCGGCCCTCGAACAGCAGAACGAACCGCTCTCCCGTCTCCTTCGCCCAGAGCTGTACCTTGAGAAGTTCGGCCTGCAGCTCGGCCTTCTCTTTCTCGTAGGCGGCCCGGCTGATCTTGCGGCGGTAGGGGTACTTGCCCGTCTCAAAGGCCCGCCTGATCTCGGAGGGATCGACGGACTTGCGAACGACGGGGTCCTGCGGCTTCTGCGTTGGAGGAATGATCGCATGGTCCGGAACGAGCGATTCGGGCGGGCTGGTGACTTGATCTGCCATGGGACTCTCCGTTTTCGGGGAGCCTCTCAGGTGTTCGGTGCAACGGCCTTGCGTTGGATCAAAAACGGGCACACGGATCGCGGCAACGTTTCAAAATGAAATCAACTTCACGATTAATACTTTGTTAACTTTTCAACCTTGAGTTGTATTTCAATCATACCCACCTTCCCTCTCGAGCGGCGCAATACCGCTCCCGGCGCCTCGCGGCACCGGACACTAAGAGAAGGAGAACGGGAATGAAGATCACAGCAATTGCTCTGGGTGCAGGGCTGCTCTCCGCTGGCGTTGCCATGGCTGCGAGCGAGACGTTCATCTCGGCAGATGCCGACGGCAGTGGCTCACTCTCCGTGGAGGAAGTGGTCATCGCGATGCCTTCAACCACGCCTGAAGAATTCTCGGCGGCCGATGCCGACGGTGACGGTGCCTTGAATGCGGCCGAGTTCGACGCCGCGATGCAAACCGGATTGCTGCGCACAGGCGGCTAATGCGGTGAGAAAGCCAGGTCCCGCTGCTGAAGAGCCTGGCTTGGCGGGTCGCACCCTACTGGTGCGGCCCGCCTATTCGTGAAGAGACCCCGGCGATCAAACGAACCGGATACGGACCGTGCACGCCCGAACCATGGCCGACGAGACCTTGAGCCGAAGATCCTGCGGCCAGGTGATGATCCCCGATGACTGCCCTTGCGTCAGGTTGTCGGATGTGGTGCCGAGAATGCCCCTGTCGTTCGGGTCAGAAGTCAGATCCGGGCTCACAATCACCCGCTGTCCAGCCGGGACTTGAGCGCTCAGCTCCGCGTTGGTGTTCACAATCAGCAGGCAAGGCTCGCAGATCGCGGGGGCTGCACGGGCGGGGGAAGGCTCTCCGGACGGAACGGCGGCGGCTTGCCCACAGACCTCTCCACAGGCAAATCGTCGCTGGCTTGATGTTCACGTTTCGTTTACACTCGCGAGACTCGCATTCCAGGGTGGCCCCGCTATTTCTGGATTTCGGAGGGCCCCATGGCAGAGACCAAATTCCTGAAAGTCCGCGGCGCGCGCGAACACAACCTCAAGGGCGTCGACGCGGACATCCCACGCGACACGCTGACGGTGATCACCGGGCTCTCGGGGTCGGGAAAGTCGTCGCTGGCGTTCGACACGATCTACGCCGAGGGCCAGCGCCGCTATGTCGAGTCGCTGTCGGCCTATGCGCGCCAGTTCCTGCAGATGATGCAGAAGCCCGATGTCGATCATATCGAGGGGCTGAGCCCAGCGATCTCGATCGAGCAAAAGACGACCTCGAAGAACCCGCGCTCGACCGTCGGCACGGTCACCGAGATCTACGACTACCTGCGGCTGCTGTTCGCCCGCGCGGGCACGCCCTATTCGCCCACAACCGGCCTGCCGATCGAGGCTCAGCAGATCAGTGACATGGTCGACCGGGTCATGGGGATGGAGGAAGGCACGCGGGCCTACCTCCTTGCGCCGATCATCCGGGACCGCAAGGGTGAGTACAAGAAGGAGTTCCTCGAGCTTCGCAAACAGGGCTTCCAGCGCGTGAAGGTGAACGGGGCGTTCCATGACCTCGACGAGCCCCCGACGCTGGACAAGAAATTCCGTCACAACATCGACGTGGTCGTCGACCGGATCGTGGTGAAGGAAGGGCTGGAGACGCGGCTGGCGGATTCGTTCTCCACCGCGTTGGGCTTGGCGGATGGGATCGCGATCGTCGAGACCGCCCCGAAAGAGGGCGACCCCGAGCGTCATACGTTCAGCGAGAAGTTCGCCTGCCCCGTCTCGGGCTTCACGATCGCCGAGATCGAACCAAGGCTCTTCAGCTTCAACGCCCCTTTCGGCGCCTGCCCGGACTGCGACGGCCTAGGGGTGGAGCTATTCTTTGACGAGCGACTGGTCGTGCCCGACGAAACCAAGTCGCTCATGGAAGGCGCAATCGCACCCTGGGCCAAATCGAACACGCCCTCCCCCTACCAGCGCCAGACGCTGGAGGCGCTGGCCAAACACTACGGTTTCTCGAACACCCGCGCGTGGTCAAAGCTGCCGGCATCCGCACGCCAGGTCGTGCTGTTCGGTTCGGGCGACGAGGAGATCAAGTTCCGCTACGATGACGGCGGGCGCGTCTACTCGGTCGCGCGCCCCTTCGAAGGCGTGATCCCCAACCTGGAACGCCGCTTCCGCGAGACGGACAGCTCCTGGGTCCGCGAGGAGATGGAGCGCTATCAGGGCACGCAAGCCTGCCATTCCTGCGGCGGACACCGCCTACGGGAACAGGCGCTCGCCGTGAAGATCGGTGGCAAGCACATCGGCGAGGTCACGCAGCTATCGATCCGCGAGGCGCTGAAAGCCGTCGAGGAGATCCCCTCGCAACTGACCAAGCAGAAGAATGAAATCGCGTTGGCTATCCTGAAGGAAATCCGCGAACGCCTTGGATTCCTTGTGAATGTCGGCCTCGACTACCTCACGCTCTCGCGGAACTCCGGCACGCTCTCGGGCGGTGAGAGCCAGCGCATCCGGCTGGCCAGCCAGATCGGGTCGGGGCTGACGGGGGTTCTCTATGTCCTCGACGAGCCCTCGATCGGCCTCCACCAGCGCGACAACCAGCGCCTGCTGGACAGCCTCAAGGGTCTCCGCGATCAGGGCAACACCGTCATCGTCGTCGAGCATGACGAAGAGGCCGTGCGCGAGGCAGACTATGTCATCGACATCGGCCTCGGCGCAGGCGTCCACGGGGGCGAGATCATCGCCAGCGGCACGCCTCAGGAGGTTGCCGCAAACCCGAAATCCATCACCGGCCAGTACCTGACCGGCACGCGCGAAATCGCGGTGCCGGGCGCGCGCCGCCCCGGTAACGGCAAGACGCTGCGGATCGAGGGCGCCACCGGTAACAACCTCAAGGACGTGACTGCCGAGATCCCGCTCGGCACGTTCACCTGTATCACCGGGGTCTCAGGCGGCGGCAAGTCGACGCTGACCATCGAGACGCTCTACAAGACCGCGGCCAGCCGTCTGAACGGCGCGCGCACGCAGCCAAGCCCGTCGAAGGCGATCAAGGGCCTCGACCAGCTGGACAAGGTGATCGACATCGACCAGTCGCCGATCGGGCGCACCCCGCGATCCAACCCCGCGACCTATACCGGCGCCTTCACGCCGATCCGGGACTGGTTTGCCGGCCTGCCCGAGGCGAAGGCCCGCGGCTACAAACCCGGCCGCTTCAGCGTAAACGTCAAGGGCGGGCGCTGCGAGGCCTGCCAGGGCGACGGCGTCATCAAGATCGAGATGCACTTCCTGCCAGACGTCTACGTCGAGTGCGAAACCTGCAAGGGCAAGCGCTACAACCGAGAGACGCTCGAGGTGAAGTACCGCAACAAATCCATCGCTGATGTCCTTGATATGACAGTGGAAGATGGCGTGAAGTTCTTCGAGGCGATCCCGATGATCCGCGAGAAGATGGAGACGCTGGAGCGCGTCGGTCTTGGCTACATCAAGATCGGGCAGCAGGCGACGACGCTCTCGGGCGGTGAGGCGCAGCGGGTGAAACTGTCCAAGGAGCTTTCGAAACGGGCCACGGGCCGCACGCTCTACATCCTGGACGAGCCCACCACCGGATTGCACTTCGAGGATGTGAAGAAGCTTTTGGAAGTGCTCCAGGAACTGGTCGAGGCGGGGAACTCCATCGTCGTCATCGAGCATAACCTCGACGTCATCAAGACCGCCGATTGGATCATCGACCTCGGCCCCGAAGGCGGCGACGGCGGCGGCGAGATCGTAGCCACCGGGACGCCCGAGGATGTGGCCGAAGTCGATGGCTCGCACACCGGCCGCTTCCTCAGGCCGATGCTGGTCAAAGCGGGCCGCATCGCGGCGGAGTAGTCGCGCTAGCGGCTCAGCACGTCCAGAATGACCCCCGTCGCGACGGCGAGCAGCACGATGCGTTCATCGACACGGGCATAAACAGTGCCCCCATCCGGACGCGGCAGGCGGTAGTGGTCGTAGTCCACGATCACCACGTATCGGTCACGCGCCAGCCTGTCGCCGCGCCGGATCCCGGGCGGGCCGTATGTGCCCGGCGAACACCATCCCTTCTTTGCGTGTCCAGGTGGGCAGTGTGCGGGGTCGGCAGCAACCGAGGCGGCCAAGACACTGGCAGCGAACAGGCCGACCATCCCCGCAAGTCCAGATCTCAACATCGCAGATGACCTCCCAGGGGGAAATGAGCCACTAGAGGCGCATCCGGCGGTACCAATGCTCCGCCTGCAACGATGCCGTCGCGATGGTTCCCACCGCGACGGGTCCATGCCGGTCGGCGCCGAAACCGTGCCGGGCCGCCCAAGCTCTCATCTCAACACGTCAATGATTGCGCCAGTGGCCAGCGCGACCAGCAGCAGATCGCCATCAACCCGCATGTAGCGAAAGCCCCGTCGCGGCGCCGGGAGGTAGTAATCGCGGTGATCAACGACGAAGAAGCGGGTGCGGGGCAGAACACCGCCGCGGTACCAGAGCGAGCGGCGCACCGCGCGTCGGTCCTGCCGGAACTCCCTCCGCACCGCGCGACGGACCTGTCGTACGGCCCGGCGATCCTGGCGAAACTCTTGTCGCCCGGCCCGCAGGTCCCGACGAAACTCTCTCCGTCCAACTCGGCCGTCCTGGCGGACTTCTCGGCGCTCGATACGGCGGTCCTGGCGGACCTCTCGGCGTCCGGCGCGGCGGTCCTGACGAACGTCGCGGCGAACTGCCCGACGATCCTGACGCAGCTCCTGGCGCACCTCGGCGCGGGGTCCCTGACCGTTGAACGGCCCGGCACTCGCAGGTTGGACAGCCACCCCCATCGCGACGACAAGTGCTGCTGGTATCAGCGAACTCAGTCTCATGATCTCTCTCCCGTCGTGGTCCCCTCGGAAGGATCCTACGCAGGGATGGCGGAGATCCGTTCCGCACGCCGGAAATCGTGATCGTCAGCCGCGAGCGGTCAACCAGCGCTCGACGGCGTTCAGGAACGCCGCCGGCTGTTCCGCGTGCAGCCAGTGACCAGCATCCGGGATCGCTTCGAACGTGGCTGCGGGGAAGAGCGCGCTGCAGGCGTCCATGTTGGCAGCGCCCATGTAGGTCGAGGTTGCACCATAGAGGAAGAACGCGGGGCCGTCATAGGTCCCTGGAAGGTCGGGCCAGCCGATCAGCCCACCGATCCCCTGCCCCAGTGCCGCAAGATTGAGACGCCAGCGCGCCACCCCGCCCTCGATCACCAGGTTGGTGAGCAGAAACGCCCGCAGCCCGGCGTCGTCCGTGACTTCGGCCATCGGACCGTCCAGATCCGAGCGCCGTGTCACGCCCGAGAGGTCGATCCGCGCCATCCCGTCGATGAGATGCTCATGCGTGTGACCATAGGCAACCGGGGCGATGTCGGCGATGATGACGCCCTCGAGCAGCTCGGGCCGGGACAGGGCCAGCGCCATGGCGGTCTTGCCGCCCATGGAATGGCCGAGCACGATCGCCCGCCCGCCGCACAGGCGCACGACCGCCTCGGCAAGCGCCTCCGCCATCGCGGGGTAACTGACGCCGTCCATCCAGGGGCTGTCCCCGTGATTGGGCATGTCCACCATGATGACCCGCCGCCCGACGGCAAGCTTGCGGCCCAATGTGTTGAAGTTCTTCGCGGACCCGAAGAGCCCATGGGCAATCAGCAGAGGGGGCTGGGTCTCGACCCCGTCGGGGCGGTGTTCCAGATGGGCAAGCTGCAGGGACATGTGGGCTCCTCCTGCCCGGGCCGTAGCGCGCCGTCTCCGGGATCGCAACAACGTCATCACCATGAACAATGAGGTGGCCGCGCGGTGCGCGCGGAAGGGTCCAGGTGCCCACCCACCCACCCTAGGGCGCCCAGATCAGGCAGTCACCCCACACGAAACCTTATTTGGGGGCGCCCAAAGGGCGGGTGGGTGGGCGTCATGAAGAATGCGCGCGGCAGCGCGCACCGTCGAATACTGCATCAGTCGAGCGGGATGAATTCCCGGTCATCGCCCGGTGGCAACTGGAAGCGCCCATGCGCCCAGTCGCCTTCCTTCCAGGCCTCCTTCGCCGCGTCGATCTTCTCCTGGCTGGAGGCCACGAAGTTCCACCAGATGTATCGTGTCCCCATGGTCTCACCGCCCAGGATCATAAGCCGCGCATCCGTCACGGCCCTGACCGAGATCCTGTCGCCGGGACGGAAGATCATCATCTGACCAGCGCCGAACTGCTCTCCCGCCACTTCGATCTCGCCCTCGATCACGTAGATCCCCCGGTCCTCGTGGTCGTCGGGCAATGGTAATGCCGAGCCCGCTGACATCACCGCATCGCCATAGAACATCTCGGAGTATGTCTTGACCGGGGCCGTCTCCCCGTAGGCAGTACCCAGGATCAGCCGCACGGACTTGCCTTCGCCCTCGATGAACGGCAATGCGGCTTCTGGCTGGTGCTCGAACAGCGGTGCGGTCTCCTCGGCCGCCTCCGGCAGGGCTACCCAGGTCTGGATCCCGAAAAACGGCATCGGATCGGTCTGGGTCGCGTCGTCCGTGCGTTCGGAATGCGTGATGCCGTGCCCGGCCACCATCCAGTTCACAGCACCCGGCTCGATCCATTGATCCGTTCCCAGCGAATCCCGGTGATGCATCCGCCCGCGGTGCAGGTAGCTGATCGTCGCGAGACCGATGTGCGGGTGCGGGCGCACGTCCAGCCCCTTGGTCGGCAGGAACTCCGCCGGGCCCATCTGGTCGAAGAAGATGAACGGCCCCACCATCTGACGCTTGGCCGAGGGTAGCGCGCGGCGCACCTCGAACCCGCCCAGATCCCTGGCGCGCGGGATGATCAGCGTCTCGATCGCATCGGCCTCCGACCCTGTAGGGCAATGCGGGTCCAGGGCGGGGTTCCAGCTCATCTTTGCCTCCTGTGGTGTGCTGGCCGTCAATGTATTCCGACCATGTGACGGATAAACCATCACACGGCGCAAGACTGCTTTGCGATAACGGAGAGGAGCTTCAGGCCCCCAGCACTTCGGACAGCGCCGCGTGACGTGCCCGCAGCACATGAAGCTCCCGGCCGAGCGTCAGCAAACCCGGCAGGTCGCGCACCGCCCCAATCAGAAGCCGCAGGACCAGGGGCCCTCCGACCGGCATCCCGATCAGCGAAATGCCAAGGCCGATCACGCCGCCCAGGATCGTGCACGCACGCCGGAAGATCCGTGCCGAAAGTCGAAGCCATTCGGTCACGCGTGCGACATGATCAGGCGGCGTGCCGGACGTGACCAGCAGGTTGACGTCTCGGCCGAACTCGCGGGCCTGGACCACGCGTCCCATCGGGTCCGCATGGTGGCGGCGAACCGCGATCCTCAGGTGGGCCATGAACGCCCCGATGGCGCCGAGCACGTGGCGAAGACCCTCGGTCGCGGCGCGAAAGGCATAGGCCGCGATGTCGCGGGCGAGTCTCAGCGCATTGCGTCCCGTCTCGGCCACCCGACGCAGCGCCCGGCCCAACCACGACCAGATCCGCCGGATCCCGTCCCAGAGACGCGCGCGCAGCGATCGCGGTTCCGAGAGCCGCGCGACCGTCGCTTCGGCCCGGGCCCGGCGGCGGGCCACCCCCCCACCGTAGAAGTCATGCAATTGTGCCAGACGCTCTGAGGCAAAGGGATCTTCAGCGATCGCAAAGCGCTGTGTGGCCGTAAGGAAATGCACCAGCGCCTGCTCGGGACGCCCCCTGCGAAGGGCGGCGCGGTACGCCTGCCTGAGCGGCGCGGCGTCCGAGTTTTCCTCGTCGATCCAGTCCATGTAGGCCTTCATGTCGCCCCGGATCGCCGATGGCAGCACCCAGCGCTGATCCGCCCCCCGGCGGGCGCGATGGACCTGGCCGAGCTGCGTTCGTGCCCCCTGCGCCAGCCATAGCTCGATCTTGGCCATGTTCAAAAGAAGGCTGATCGCCTGAACCGTGCTGGGCTCTTCATCCGGTGCGGCGAGAACCGCCACGCCCCGTCCCGATCCGGCCCCACGGACAACCGCGCCCAGGTGACGGTCATGGTCAAGTACCCCCGCCAGCCAGCGGGTGCGGTCGAGGCCAAGACTCTCGCGGGGAGCACCCAGGCGCGTCTTCAGATCGAAGAAGGCCCGCACCGCCGCATCGAGCGCAGGGCCGTCCCCGCGCGGCGCCGCAATCCCGTAGAGCCGGAGACGCGTTCCGACCGCACGGGCCAGCGCCGGCTTGGGGCCGCCCCTGCTGTCACCCCAGAACGCAGGGTCCAGCGGATGTTCAAAGGCAATCAACTCCTGCAGCCGCGGCCACGTCTCGGCCTCGCCAAGCCAGCCGTCCACCACCAATCCGGCCTCCCGCTGGAAGGACCGGACAGCCCGGCTCAGCACGGCGTCATACTCGCCGCTGTCGTGGTCCTCGGCGAGATAGCCCAAGGCATAGAGCCAGCTTCGGGCCGCACGCAGCCGCGATTGCGCAATCCCCGCGCGGGCGTCCGGGGCGGCGAGATCGACCTGGGCGGGCGCTGCCGCCACCCCCAGGCCGGGGGCGCGTTGCACCCCTTCCAGCACCTCTGCAGCCCGCGCGAAGTCCATCGTTCAGGTGATGATGCGCTCGGCCGTCTCGCGGAAGAGCTCGAGATAGCTGCGCCGGATCTCCTG
This sequence comes from Pseudomonadota bacterium, assembly GCA_039033215.1. GTDB lineage: Bacteria > Pseudomonadota > Alphaproteobacteria > Rhodobacterales > Rhodobacteraceae > Thermohalobaculum. Next base: position 27,249 of record JBCCDA010000030.1, read on the forward strand.
GCCCATCTGGAAGGCCGCGACATGGCTGGTGGCCATCCCCTCGTCGACGCCCGAGTCCGAGACGTAGTGCTCGCTGTCGCCGTCGGCGTCGAGACGCGTGTAGATTCGCAGCTTCAGATCGCCCGTGGTCTTGGCCTTGTCGAAGGCCTTTGCGAAGGCGGTGTCGTCCCCGGCAGGGACGTTGATCAGCATATCAATCTCGCCCGTGAAGGTCCGGACTTCGAGCGAGCCCAGGTCCTTGAGGCCGTTCTTGAGCCCTGTGAATGCGTTGGACAGCGACATTGTCGGTCCTTTCCCGTTGTTCCGATGGCCGCCGTATACGCCCCGGACGGGACCGGCGAAACCGGCTGCACGAAACGGGAGAGGAGCGCGCGGTCCCGCAATGGCGCGAATGCGCTGCTCAGGCGGTGGCGCGGAGCTCGGGCAGGCGGGCGATCATCGCGGCGGCAAACTCGTCCAGATCCGCGCCAGACAGATCACAGGCCGCGTTCTGTGCCATCCCGAGGTTGGCCGGCGCCTTCATCGACGCGGCCAGGGCATCCGGCGTGACATGTGCACACGCTTCCGGCAGATCGGGTGCGATCCCGATCTGACGCATCAGGGCCGCGAATGCCTCGGGGAGTGAGCGCGCGTAGCCCGGCCCGCCGAGCGCCGCCGCTGCCACGGCATAGTCCTCCCGCCCCTCGGGCCGGGCGGTCAGCTCGGGCAACGTCACCTCCAGCGCCAACCCGGTCGCCAACCCGTGATGGATCGGCGCCAGCGACCCCAGCGCGTGGCTGATGTTGTGGCCCATATGCGTGTTGCAATTGTGGAGCGCGAGCCCCGCGGTCGCTGCCCCCCAGAGTACCTTGCCCCGCGCCTCGATGTCGGCGCCATCTGCCACCGCCTTCGGCAGCGCCACGGCCAGCAGTTCCAACGCGGCCAACCCATATAGCCGCCCGACAGCGTTCACCTTGCGCGACGTCACCGCTTCCAGGGCGTGCGCGACCGCGTCTATCCCGGTCCAGGCCGTGATGTGCGCGGGCAGCGAGACCGTCAGCTCCGGGTCAAGAAGCGCATGGGCGAACATCAGCTCCTCGCCCCAGTACCAGTACTTGAACCCCTCGGCGGTTGAGACGATCGAGGTGCGCGTCACCTCGGACCCCGTCCCCGCGGTCGTCGGGATCGCGATGGCGGGCAGTGTCCGGGCTGGGAACGGGTTTGCACCCAACGCGTAGTGGCGCGCGGGCTGATCCGCGACGGCAACAGCGGCCACCAGCTTGGCGGCATCCATCGCCGCCCCGCCGCCGATACCGATCACGACACCCGCCCCGGTTTCGCGCGCCCGCGCCGCCAGACGGTCGACATGGGCATCCTTGGGCTCGCCCGCGATCTCGGCGGCCATCTCGACGCCCAGACCCGAGGCCTGCAGCGACGCCGTCAAACGCCCGGTCACACCAAGATCGGCCAGGATCGCATCGGCCACAACCAGCACGGGGCCCACGCCAAGCGCAGAGGCGATCGCGCCAGTTTCAGAGAGGCGCCCCGCACCCACTGTCATCGGAGGCACGCGGCCCACATCGAATGCCTGCATTGCTCATACTCCCAAGTGCCGCCGTCGCTAGCGGGCTCCCCTCGCAAAAAGGAGTACAGTTGAGAATGGTGAATTCTATACCAAGGGCGTCACGAAACCGTCGCTTATCGACCGAAACCGGCGCTGTGACGTCACGTCAGCCCGATGCAGGGTTGGGCTTGATCACCAGGCACCGCGTATGGTCGTTTCCTCTAGGAACAGAGCGTCGGCCCACCGATTTGGTGTGTTGAGAGGGTTGGAAGATCTCATCCGACGCCTGCTGACACAGTCGAGCCAAGAGACCACTGCCAATGAAACTACCTGCACTCGCCACTCTGGCTGCGATCGCTTCCCTAAGCCTCACGGCGCCAACCCAGGCTGTCATCCTGAGCGGGTCCGTCACATCGGGGCCGGAGGGTGCCGTGTTCCAGGAACTCCACCCGTTCTCGGTGTTCTCGGTTGGATCGGACAACTTCGATTCGCCGAACCTCTATGGCTTCAACGAAGATCAGAACATCTTGCTGACCACGACTCTCGCCGTGAACATCGGGCGGACCGTCACCGAGGGCCAAACAGTTGCGAGCCACTACATCTTCTTCGACCCGCGCCGGAGCGCCCGCATCCAGGGAACGGTCATCTTCGACGCGGAGATCATCGGGATCGCCACGAACCGCGCCAATTTGAACGCCTCCGACATCCTGCAGAACAACGCAGTGACCTATCTCTCGCCGAACGCGCGCGGTCTCGAAGCCCAGGACAGCGTCAGCTTCAGCGGGCCAACACTGACCTTGGACTTCCGGGCGAGCTCACCCGGCGACTACATTAGGGTGTTCACCCAAGAGTCGCCTACCGCATCCATTCCCGCCCCCTGAAACGGGACGCGGACGGGCGATTCAGCGGCTGCGCACAGCAGCCCCACCCACCGTCGAGTGGAATAAATGCTAGAAGTCGGTCGGCGCGCCGCCTTCGGCTTTTCGGCGGGCAACGAAATCGGACAGCTCCTCGGCGATCGCTTCGTCCATCGGCGGGGCCTCGTACTCGGCCAGGATCTTCTTCCAGATGCCCATTGCGCGCTCCGGCGTGCGCACCGACCCGCCCGCCTCCCAGGCCTGATAGTTGGACCAGTCGCTCATGAAGGGGGCGTAGAACGCCGTCGTGTACCGATCCTGCGTGTGCTGCGCGCCGAAGAAGTGGCGCTGGGCCGCGGGCATCGCGTCAACCTCGGCAATTGCATCCACGGCCAGATCGTCCTCGGTCACCGGCACGGGCTTCATGTAGGTCATCATCTGCTGCAGGGTCTCGCAATCCATGACGAACTTCTCGTAAGAGGCGCAGAGCCCACCTTCGAGCCAACCCGCGGCGTGGTACACGATGTTCGCGTGGCCGGACACGCAGGCCCAGAGCGAGAACGCCGATTCCCAGGCCGCCTGCCCGTCCGGACAATTGGCGGCATTGGCGTTCGACGCGCGCATGGGCAGCCCGTAGAACCGCGCCATCTGGCCGGACATCTGGGTCGCACGCATGTACTCGGGCGTCCCGAACGCGGGCGCCCCGGACTTCATGTCAACGTTCGAGGTGAAGGACCCCATGACCACCGGCACGCCGGGCCGGATGTGCTGCAGCAGCACGATGGCGGCCAGCGCCTCGGCCGTTTGCTGGGCAATAGCGCCCGCCAGTGTCACCGGGGCCATGGCCCCCGCCAGCGTGAAGGGCGTGACCGACACCATCTGCCCGCGCTCTGCCATGCGCATGGCACCGTCCAGCATGGGCCAGTCGTGCTTCAGCGGCGAGGTCGAGTTGATGTTGGTGTACATCCGCGTCTGCGCGTCGAACTCCTCGTGGGTCAGTCCACCGGCGATCCGGACCATTTCCATAACGTCTTCAACACGTTCGACGCCCAGGCTATAGCAATGCGCGACCTTGTCGGTCAGCGTCAGCTTGTCATGCAGACAGTCGAGATGCCGGACCGAGGGGTGGATGTCCACGGGCTCGACCGGGTAGCCGCCGACCATGTGGATGCAGTTGAAGTACTGGGACAGCTTGAGCAGATCGCGGAAGCTCTCGCGGTCGCCGGACCGCCTGCCCCGCTCGAGATCGGAACAGGACGGCGGTGAGGAGACGTTGACGTACAGCTGATGCGCGCCGCCCACGGTCACCTGTCTGGCGGGATTGCGCGGCGTGATGGTGAACTGTGACGGGGCCTTGGCGACAAGCTCCATCACCATGTCACGATCGAAGCGCACGCGTTCCTCGCCATCCGTGACCTCGGCACCCGCGGCCTTCAGATGCGCCCGCGCGCCTTCATGGAGGAAGTCGATGCCTATCTCCTCGAGGATCCGCATCGCGGCCTCGTGGACCGCCTGAACACCCTCCTCGCGCAGGGGCTCGGTCGGGCGATCAGAGATCTCGGGAATGTGCCAAGGCAGCTGATCGATCGCGGCCCCGCCCCGCCGCGCGTTGCCCGCACGGCCACCACGCTTGCGTCTCGGTTGTTCGTTCATGCCAGGCCTCCCTGCGGCTTTCGCGGACCCTGCGCCCGGAATCGCCGGTCCGCGCGCCCGCACGCGTCAGGAAATGTCGCCTTTGCGATATCGGATGCGTCAGGCCGCTGGACGGAGCGACCGCAGCAGCTCCGGCAGCTCGCCGATCGAGGCCAGCACATGGTCCGCATGGGGCGCAAGATCGGCGTGATCCGCCGGTCCCGTGAGCACCCCCACGGCCAGCGCCGCCCCCGCCGCAGGCGCCACGCCCAGATCGTGCACACTGTCGCCGATCATCGCGACCTCAGCCGGCGCTAGCCCGGCGACGCGCGAAAACGCGAGCAGCATCCCCGGCCCCGGCTTCAGCCCGTGCCCGCTGTCGTACCCCGCGATGAACGCAAACGCCTCGAGCGCGTCGAACCCGGCAAGATGCGCCCGGGCCGCTTCCTCGGAATCGTGAGTGGCGATCCCCAGCACATAGCCCTCGGCGCGCAGCCCATGCAGATACCCCGCCAGATCCGGAACCGCAGGCACCAGCGCCCCCGCACCGACTGCGGCGACCGCGACGTCGTTGGCCACCCGGCTCACCTCGCCCACCGACCAGCCCGGCAGGAAACCCGCCCAGATCCGCGCCACCTCGTCCAGCGCGCCTGCGACCGCTGGCGAGCCCGGCTCGAAGCGGCGCGCGCCCATGTCATAGCCCGTGGCCAGCGCCATCTCGGCCCTCAAAGCGGCATCCTCGCTCAGCTGCACCAGCGTCTCGTCGATCACGCCCGCCCAGCTCGCGACAAAGTCGAACAGCGTGCCGTCCTTGTCGAACAGAAGCCCCCGGATCGGTGTTGTCATCTCAGTCCCCCCGTCGCCTGCCGCGCACATAGCAGCCGGCCACACCCGCGCAATCCCTCAGACACCCAATGCAACACCATCATGGCCGGGATCCGCCCAGCCCGTCAGGCGCCCGTCGTCGATGCGGATGGCATGCACCGCCGCGATCCCGAAGCTCATGGCCGACCGGATGACCTCATAGCCCTGCGCCTCCAACGGCTCGGTCACATAGCCGGGGATGCGGTTCATCACGTCGATCGCGTCGGAGGTGGCCGAGAACCGAGGCGCCGAGACCGCCTCGCACGCGCTCATGTCGAAGCTGAGCACATTCAGCAGCACCTGCAGCACCCCCATAGCAATCTGGGTCCCTCCAGGCGCGCCCAGCACGACACACGGCGCCCCATCCCGGAAGGCAATCGTCGGACAAACGCTCGAGAACCGCCCCTTGCCCGGCGCAATCGACCCCGCCCGCCCGGGCCGCGGATCGAAGACCGCCATGCAGCCGTTGTACATGAACCCCAGCCCATCGGTGATCACCCCGGACGGCATTCCCAGCGAATGGGTCATGGTCACCGCGCGCCCCTGGGCATCGACCACAGCGACATGGGTGGTGTCCTTCGGTTCGGGCTGGCCGACACGGGCGACCCGGAACCGCTCCCCCGCCTTGATGCGATCCGCGATTCCGGCGGCATAGGCCTTGTCCGTCAGGTGCGCCGGGATCTCGACGAACGCTGGATCCCCGACATGCGCATCCTTATCCGCGGTCGCCGCCTGCATCGCCGAGGCGACGATACGCAGATACTCGGTCGCATTATGGCCGATGGCCGGCAGATCGAACTGCTCGAGGATGTTGAGCATCTCGACCAGCATGATCCCGCCGCCCGGCGGCTGGTTGGTGGCGATGTCGAAGCCGTGGTATCTCCCGCGCAGCGGATCGGTCCGGGTGGTCCTGTACGCCGCCAGATCCTCGCCGGTCATGAGGCCCCCGTTGGCGCGGAAATCGGCATCGATCCGCTCGGCAATCTCGCCCGTGTAGAAGACATCCGCCCCGTCGCGGGCGATCAGGGCCAGGGTGCGGGCCAGATCCGGGTTCGCGACATGCTCACCGATCTTCTTCACCCGGCCATCTGGGCGGAAGTAGATCTCGCGCCCCGTGGACGAGAACGCCAGCCGATCCTCGACCTGCACGCGCCCCTGATCGGCGCCGTGCGTCCACCAATGGTGCACGTGCGGACGGACACGAAACCCCTGTTCGGCCTGCGCGACGGCGGGGGCCACGACATCGGCCCAGTCCCAGCTGCCGTACTCGGTCACGGCCTCGAAGTAGGCCTTCAGCGAACCCGGAGTCGTCACCGAGCCATAGCCTAGATCATTGACGTTGTCCCGCAGCACGAAGCCGAAACCGTCCCGGGTTTCTCCCTCCAGCCGGTCCTCCCACATCTCCGGCGTGGCGGCGAGCGGCGTCTTCCCGTGAAAGTCGATGCAGGTGTGCACGCCATCCACCGGGTCGTAGATCTGGCACGACCCAAAGCCCGCGATCCCGCACATCTGCGGATCGACCACGCCCTGGACCAGCGCTGCAGCCATGGCCGCATCGACCGCGGTGCCACCCTTCATCAGAACCCGCGCCCCGGCCTCGGACGCTTCGGGCTGGGCGGTCACGATCATCTGGCTTGGCATGGGTCTTCCTATCCGCGCGTCACTGTTTGAGGTGTTTCCCAAACCTCAGTCGACTGATCGCAAAACTCCAGCAAAAGATTGCACCGATTGGGAAGCGGAGACGTCGTTCAGGTCAGTTTCGTGGGCAACGCCGTGAGGGACGCACGCGGCTTCGAGACCTCGTGTTCGAGATCGTTGACGCTGCCGGAAACACCACCCTGTTCCTGACAATCGGAGGGACGCCCTTGGCGGAGCGTACACTAAGCTAACCGTCTTGCGACGCAGGAGTTGTTACAGCGGGTTTATGTCCGCCCAGCGGGCGGAGTGGACACGCGCCGTGCCCTTAGTTTCTGGCAATCCCAAGCAGGATTTCCGCTACAGTTTCTTTCGCTGGGCTCACTTCCATCAACTGATGCGGGCCTTCGACCTTGATCAGGTTCCAGCCGCGTTGTTCGACACGAGCAGGAGCTTCTACATTGCGCATGTACTGGAAAAAAGGGTTGCTGTCGGTGGCCACGAGGATTGTGCCCTGAAAGTCAGGCGTGTCTTCCGGGAGAGCTAACCGATCAGTGTAGGACTTGAAAGGATGCGGTCTCATCGTTGGCAGCGCTTCGCGCAACCCATCTTTTGGAATAAGCCATCCATCCCCGTCTTTCTCGACCATTGCATACACTTCGTCCCTTGTTGCCTCGTCGAAAAAGCTGGTCATCAGGCTTTCGTCATCATCCGCAGGCACAGTATCCAGATACACGAGGTGTTTGATACGATCCGGCTGTTCTGCTGCGGCACCGGTGATCACGGTTCCTCCATAGCTGTGGCCGACGAGGATTACGTTCTCGAGATCCCGCCAGATGAGCACGTTTGCAACATCATGCACGTGCGTAGACAAACCCGTTTCTTTTGAAAGAAGGTGCTCTTTCTCGCCAAGACCCGTCAGGGTCAACTCGACCACCTCAAAGCCCGCATCCCTCAGCAATATGCTTAAAGGTTCATACTGACCGGCCCACTGAAACGTCCCATGAACCATAACAAAAACAGGTTTGCTCACAGTCCCTCCCTCTGTTGCGGTCTGGGCGACGGCGAAATTGTTCAACGAAAACAAAACGGTGAATGCCAACCAAACTGTTGCAAGAGCCTGTCTGAAGGTGAGCATAGTTTCCGCCCCATCTGAACGTGTCCGAATTCTTGGCGACCGTGATGGCAACCGCGTTACTGGTCAAGTTACTTGATCTTTTCAGAGAACGACCCGACCCGGCTGTCTGTGTTGGGCTCAGTTCGGACCTTCCGCGCACAGAAGGATCTGCCAAGACTCAGTCGTTTTTGTCACCGGCAACAACCACTGGTTTGTCGGGTCACGGCATAGACACATTCGGCTTCGGCCGCTTCGGGCTGGGCAGGCACAGTCATCTGGTAGGGCATGAATTTCTTTCCTGTCCAGGAGATGCTGGTCACAGTTTCGCCCGAAACTCGGATTAACGCCCGCGAAATACCAGCAAAACATTGCTGCGATTGGGGATGTAAGATACTTTTGTGACAGGGGCAGGAAGGTGCTCTTTGGAGGGGATGAATGAATTTCATATCGAAGATCGCGGCAGGGATGATACTGGCCGCAACGGCCGTATCGTCAGCATCGGCGGCACCGGTCACGATTGGCCAGTTCACCTTTGACGACAGCGCCTTCGCCGACAGCGTGAGCGTCGTTGATGGCAGTGTGACAAACGTTGGGAACATGGCCGATGGAGACGTCTCCACGAACGCCAGGCTGGGAAGCGGAGACGTTGTACAGTTCGGCTTCACGAACACCATCATAAACGCGACGGGATTCGACATCCTCGTGTTCGAACTGTTGGCTGCCCCTGAGGTTACTGCCCTGTCTTTGACGTTGGGTGGCGCGTCTGTAAATGGCACCCTGATTGAGTCGACTGGTCCAGATCTCAGCCGGATCAACACGTTCGGTTTCGACCTTGACGATCTTGGCGTTGCGGCCGGCGCGACGTTGTCGGGCGATGTGTTCCTCAGCCGCGCGTTCTCCGGCACCACCCCCGATATTGGCGAGATTGCAGGCTTCGATACGGGCATTACCGCCGCGATCCCGCTTCCTGCTGGGATGTTTCTGGTCCTGACGGGGCTCGGGGTCTTTGGATGGGTCGCGCGACGCCGCGCGGCCTGACTCTCGCGCAGAACAGCTGACGACTTCCAAAGTCGCTGCGCACGGCAGCCACCGTATCGTCAGATCTGGCCAACCGCTCTCTTGATGACTGTTAAGGATCGGGCACGACGCCGCGATCAGGGCACAAGAGTCATACGCTTGGCATACGAAAGTCATACGCTTGTCATACGCCCCATTTCGGGACAGATCGCGTTAACGGATGTGGGTGCGGGGGGCGTCGAGCGCCCCCCCAAGAGTGCGCCGCTTACTGCGCCGACATGTTGCTCGGGCCAGACAGAAGGCGCATCTGTTCCAGCTTCAGAAGCACCTGGTGCGCGCAGTGATCAGGATCGACTTCCTCTGTATCAAGCTGCAGCTCGGGGCTGATCGGAGCCTCGTAAGGGTCTGAAATGCCGGTGAATTCCTTGATCTTACCTTCTCGGGCCAGCTTGTAGAGGCCCTTGCGGTCGCGCCGCTCGCACTCCTCGAGGCTGGTGGCGACATGGACCTCGAGGAAGGCGCCGTGCGCCTCGACCATCTCACGCACCGCGCGGCGCGTGGCCGTGTAGGGTGCGATCGGGGCGCAAATCGCGATACCACCGTTCTTGGTGATCTCCGAGGCAACATAGCCGATGCGCTTGATGTTCAAGTCCCTGTGTTCCTTGGAGAATCCAAGCTCGGAGGAAAGATGTTTGCGCACCAGATCGCCGTCCAGCAGGGTCACCGGACGGCCCCCCGCTTCCATCAGCTTGACCAACAGCGCATTGGCGATCGTGGACTTGCCAGATCCGCTAAGTCCGGTGAAGAACACGGTAAATCCCTGCTGGGAGCGTGGGGGTTTCGAGCGCCGCAGTTCTTCGACTACCTCGGGGAACGAGAACCAGTCGGGGATGTCGAGCCCTTCCTGCAGGCGGCGGCGCAGTTCGGTGCCGGAGATGTTGAGAACAGTCTGGCCTTCCTCGATCTCGTCAGCCGGGAAGTACTGCGCTTTTTCCTGCACATAGACCATCATTTTGAACGGCACCATCTCGATGCCCATCTCTTCCTGATGCTCCAGGAACAGCTCCTGCGCGTCGTAGGGGCCGTAGAAATCCTCGCCCGCCGAATTCTTGCCGGGCCCTGCGTGATCGCGGCCGACGATGAAATGGGTACAGCCATGGTTCTTGCGGATGATGCCGTGCCATACGGCCTCGCGCGGGCCGGCCATGCGCATCGCGAGGTTCAGGAGCGAGAGATGGGTGGTGGCGGCCGGGTACTTGTCCAGCACCGCCTCATAGCAGCGGACCCGGGTGAAATGGTCGATATCGCCCGGCTTCGTCATCCCGACGATTGGATGGATCAGCAGGTTCGCCTGCGCCTCGCGCGCCGCGCGGAATGTCAGTTCCTGATGGGCCCGATGGAGCGGGTTTCGGGTCTGGAAAGCGACAACCCGGCGCCAGCCGAGCTTGCTGAAGTATGTCCTGAGCTCGTTTGGCGTGTCGCGGCGGCCGCGGTAGTCATAGTGCGTGGGCGACTGCACGCCCTTGATCGGGCCGCCGAGGTAGACCGGACCGGCCGTGTTGTGCAGGTAGTTGACCGCGGGGTGAGCCAGATCATCCGCGCCAAAGACCTTCTCGGCCTCGCGCGCCTTGTCCGGGGACCACTTGTCGGTGACGGACAGAACCGCGAGGACCACACCTTCAGGATCGCGCAGCGCGATGTCCTGACCCACCTCGACCCCGCCTGCAAAGCTATCCGACACATCGAGCGTGATCGGCATCGGCCACAAGGCCCCGTTTGTCAGACGCATGGTGTCGACCACCGAATTGTAGTCAGCCTCGGTCAGAAACCCCTCCAGCGGATTGAACGCACCGTTCATCATCATCTCGAGGTCACAGACCTGACGTGCCGTCAGGTCCCATGACGGCATGTCGCCGGCCGCGGCCTTCAGTGCCACGGCCTCTTCGGCCGACACATAGAGTTCAGGAATGGGCTCATGGTTGGCGGTCATGGGAGGCGTTCCTCTTGCGTATCAGGATGCATGTTGCGCGAATTGCGTCGGGCCGCCGCGGCCCGATCAGGACTCGACGGGCTTCTGACGCCCAATAAGTTGAAAATCAATGGTCAATGATGCGCTTCTTTGACCAGTTTACTCGGGCATGGTACCGGGCAGCGTTTGTTGGGAGACCGTATGGCGCAGTCGAGGTCACAAAGTACATGCGATCTCGCCTCGCGTAAGGGTGCAGTCACCCAAATGGTTGCTTGAAGGTGCCATGATGGCGGCCATCTCGGTCTTCCTGATCACACGCAATGAAGCCGAGCGCCTGCCGCAAACACTCGCGGCCCTGCGATGGGCGGACGAGATCGTGGTTGTCGACTCCGGGTCGACTGATCGGACGGTCGAAATCGCGCGCGAAGCCGGCGCGGCGACCTATCACCGTCACTGGGATGGCTACGGTCCACAAAAAGCATATGCAGAGGGCCTCTGCCGATACGACTGGCTGTTGAACGTTGATGCCGACGAGGTGGTGACGCCTGCCCTCGCGGAGGAAATCATACGCGCTGCTCAGGGAGAACCTGGCGCGTTCCGTGTCAGGATACTCAACGTCTACCCCGGCGACAATGCACCAAGGCCCTTTGCAAACGACTATAACGTCGTGCGTTTCTATCACCGGTCGGTTGGCCGATACCGGGATCACCCCCTGTTCGACCGGGTCGACACGGACGTGCCCGCCAGGTCACTCACCGCACCGATCCATCACTTCCCGCTCATCTCGCTGCATCACTTCGTCGAGAAGGAAAACGCCTACTCCAGTTTTGCAGCAAAAGCCGCGAAGACCCGCCGCCGCTGGCCCCTTCTGCTACGGCTTCCTGCCGAAATGCCGTTCGCTTTTCTAAAATTCTATATACTCCGGCGCCACATCACAGGCGGTTGGAAGGGCTTCATGTTCGCCCTGACCGCGGCCTTCGCGCGTACGTTGCGGATCGCGAAGATGTTGGAGGGGCAGACGACAAAAAAGTGACGGTCGCATCGAAATGGGTGTTGACGATCAGGGGTGTGTTCCCCTATCTAAGCGGTCCCGGCGGAACGACGTTGGGAAATCAGGCGAAACGAGCAGCGATGGCGCTGGGAAACCAGTGGCAGCGGCTTTTTCGCCTCGCTCTTTGAGAATGTGATGCATATGAAGGGATATGCGGGCGGTTTGGTGTCGATCTAATCGACTGACGGACCGACGTATATCGGCTCCTTAGGATGTTGGGTTTCGGCCTGACAAGCGGGTTCGATGGCCTCGACGATCCCGGCAGGCGAGATCGAGACGACGCATTCACCTGAGGA
>JBCCDA010000031.1:0-38998 GCA_039033215.1 Pseudomonadota bacterium
AGCCCAGCTTCGTGAGGACATCCCAAAACTCAGGCCGCAGCGGTCCCGAAGAAGGCTGGTTCATCACCGCCTGAGGGCCCGTGGATCACCCCTGCTGACAACAGGGGCCCGAAGCTAAGCCGGATCCGGCGATGCATATCTAAAGGCCACAAGGCGCCGACGACGACGCCAGACAACACTGGGCAGACGGCCCCGTTCCCCCGAGAGAGATCCTCGCCACCCGCGGTAGGGTGGGCTTCCAGCCCACCTAGGCGTCGGGGCCTTCGATCTTGTCCGAGGATCTGTCGGGCGCCGGTAGGAACGGCGCCCAGGCATCCTGCACCATCTTGGTCCAGGCCTGCATGGGGGCCAGCATCGGATTGGCCATCGGCGTCATGAACGGCTGCATCATCGAGAGCGCGGCGGCGGGGCCAAAGAACGGCAGCCCCTTGGAGAGATGCTCGCCAAACGCCTCCATCGACGGCGTGGCCGTCAGCCGCATGGTGATCACCTCCGGCTTGCCGGGCCCCGGCTCCTCCCGCGTCATCTCGACATCCAGATGTGGGAGCTTGGCGCTAACGGTGGTCTCGGTCATCTTTATGGCCCTCTTGACGCTGCGCTGCACAATACGGCACGGGCGGTTGCCGCTCAAGGGTCGCCAAACCGCTCCAATTGCTCTGCCTCAGCGGCACAGGTGGCTCGACCCAGGTCGCGCATCGGCTGCCAGTCACCCACACTTCGAATGGCCACAGTCGAGGCAGGTCTCACACCCCTCCTTCAGGACGAGGTTGAAGCCACCGCAGCTTGGGCACGTGCTGGGTGCCACGCCGCCGACGACCTCGCGTTGGGCGACGGGATCTTCGGCAAGGCCCATGCCTTCGCCCGCGATGAACCCGATCTCGATCAAGTGGCGTTCGATCACCCCGCCAATGGCAGCCAGGATCGAGGGCACGTAGCGCCCCTTCATCCAGGCGCCGCCGCGGGGGTCGAAGACGGCCTTGAGCTCCTCGACGACGAAGGAGACATCGCCGCCGCGCCGGAACACCGCCGAGATCATCCGCGTGAGCGCCACCGTCCAGGCGTAGTGCTCCATATTCTTCGAGTTGATGAAGATCTCGAAGGGCCGCCGCCGCCCGCTTTCGGCAATGTCGTTCATGGTGATGTAGATCGCATGCGCGCTCTCGGGCCAGCGCAGCTTGTAGGTCACGCCCTCCAGTTGCTCGGGCCGCTCGAGGGGTGCGAACATCTGCACGACGTCGCCGTCTGCGGTGGGGTGGGGTTCCACCCCGACCTTGGGCTCGGCCGCGACCTCGAGTACCGACCCCGTCACGTCGTTCGGGCGGTAGGTCGTGCAGCCCTTGCAGCCGGTCCGGTAGGCCTCGGTGTAGACGTCCTTGAAGGCCTCGAAGCTGATGTCCTCGGGCACGTTGATCGTCTTGGAGATGGAGCTGTCGACCCATTTCTGCGCCTCGGCCTGCATGGCCACGTGGTCGAGCGGCGCCAGGGTCTGGGCGCTGACGAAGTAGTCGGGCAGCGGGGTGTCGCCCTTGACCTCGCGCCACTTCGCCACCGCGTAATCGACGACCTCCTCCTCGGTCTTCGAGCCGTCCTTCTGCAGGACCTTGCGGGTGTAGGCGTGGGCGAAGACGGGCTCGATCCCACTGGAGACGTTCCCGGCATAGAGGCTGATCGTCCCCGTGGGCGCGATCGACGTGAGCAGCGCGTTGCGGATCCCGTGCTCGGCGATGCCGTCGCGGATGTCCTGCGGCAGGCGCTGGATGTGCCGGCCTTTCAGGTATTCGTCGCGGTCGAACAGGGGAAACGCCCCCTTCTCCCTGGCGATCTCGACCGAGGCGCGGTAGGCGGCCTCCTGCACCGTCCGCATCCAGCGCCCGGTCTGGGCCACGGCTTCCGGCGCGCCGTAGGTGAGCCCGCACATGGCCAGCGCATCGGCGAGGCCGGTGACGCCGAGCCCGATACGCCGCTTGGCCTGGGCCTCCGCTGCCTGGGCCTCCAGCGGGAAACGGCTGGCATCGACCACGTTGTCCATCATCCGAACGGCAGTGGCCACCAGATCCGCCAGTTCCTCCTCCTCGATCCGGCCCCCATCGAACGGGTGCCGGACCAGGGCGGCGAGGTTGACCGACCCCAGCAGACAGGCGCCATAGGGCGGCAGGGGCTGCTCGCCACAGGGGTTGGTCGCCGAAATCGTCTCGGCGTAATGCAGGTTGTTCTCGGCGTTGATGCGGTCGATGAAGATCACGCCCGGCTCGGCGTAATCATAGGTCGACTGCATGATCAGGTTCCAGAGCTCGCGGGCCGGCACGGTCTTGTAGGTCCGGCCCTCGAAGGTGAGGTGCCAATCCTCCTCGGCCTCGACGGCGGCCATGAAGTCATCCGTGACCAGGACCGAGAGGTTGAACATCCGGAGCCGGGTGCTGTCCTGCTTGGCGGTGATGAAATCCTCGATATCGGGGTGATCGCAGCGCATCGTCGCCATCATCGCCCCGCGGCGCGAGCCCGCCGACATGATGGTGCGGCACATCGCATCCCAGACGTCCATGAACGACAGGGGCCCCGAGGCATCGGCGCCGACGCCGTGCACCGCCGCGCCCTTGGGCCGGATTGTCGTGAAATCGTACCCGATCCCGCCGCCCTGCTGCATGGTGAGAGCTGCTTCCTTCAGCATCTCGAAGATGCCGCCCATGCTGTCGGGGATCGTGCCCATGACGAAGCAGTTGAAGAGCGTCACCGACCGCTCGGTCCCTGCACCGGCCAGGATGCGCCCCGCGGGCAGATATCGAAATCCCTCCAGCGCCTTGTAGAAGCGATCCTCCCAGACGGCCGGTTCGGCCTCGACCGAGGCGAGCGCGCGGGCGACGCGGCGCCAGCTGTCTTCGACCGACTGGTCGATCGGCGCGCCCTCGGGGCTCTTGAACCTGTACTTCATGTCCCAGATCTGCTCGGAGATCGGCGCTGCGAACACGGTCATGGCCCCGCTTCCTTCATTTCATCCCAAGTGTTGTGGATCACGGATCTTAGCACACAAAATGTGGCGTTCAAGCCGCCACATCAGTGCACTCCGAACAATTTGACCCCTCGCCCGCAAAGCCGCAAGAGCGAAGCGCGCCGAACGTGATGATCCTAGTCCTTGTGGACGGGACTCGGCAGCGGTAATGTCCAATCGAGGCAGGAGGTTGGCTTGCGGGCATCAGAAGGCACATTGTTTGCCGCGGCAGTCGTGGCGTTCGCCATTGCTATGCCTATGAGCGCCGCGCGGGCAGAAGAGCCGGTGCCGCCGCCACGGCCCAGCCACAACCTCTTTGGGATGACGGGGAACATCGACACGCCGACCGCGGACATGCAGCCGGATGGACAGTTCTCGCTGACCACCGGTTACTTCGGCGGCCAGCTGCGCAACACGCTCTCCGTGCAGATCCTGCCAGGTGTAGAAGGCGCCTTCCGCTACTCGACAATCCGGGGGTTCTTCCGCAACCGCGGGGGACGGGACTCGGGCCGGACGCTCTTTGACCGCTCGTTCGACATCAAATTGCGAATCCTCGAGGAAAGCAGCCGATGGCCGGCTCTCGCGATCGGGCTTCAGGATTTCCTCGGCACCGGCATCTATTCGTCCGAATATATCGTCGCGACCAAGGGGATCACGACCGAAAATTACGGCAGTTTCCGGATCTCCAGCGGGATCGGCTGGGGCCGGTTCGCCGATCAGAATGTGATCGACAACCCGCTCGCGGCGATCGATCGGTTCTCGAGCCGCGGGGGCGATTTCGGCGAAGGCGGAAATGTGAACTTCGGCCAGTACTTTTCCGGCACCGACCTCGGCTTTTTCGGGGGCGTGGAATGGAGCACACCAATCGACGGGCTGACGGCGAAGATCGAATACTCGCCCGATCAGTACTCACGTGAGCGGCTGTTCAGCGATCTGGACCAGAACGTTCCGATCAACTTCGGGCTCGAGTACCGGGCGTTGCAGAACGTGGAGGTCGGCGCCTACTACATGTACGGCACCGAGTTCGGCGTGCGCGTCACGCTGACGGGCAACCCGTTCCGGCCGATCACCGAGGTCGACCTTCTGCCAGGCGCCCAGCCGCTGCGGCCCCGCCCCCCACCCGAGGACAACGTGATCCTCGCGGCTCTCGGCGAGGTGGTCGAGATGATCGGCGGCGACGACGTGCCCCCCAGTTTCAACGACCCGCGTCTGGCCGATGTCATGGTGCACACCCGGCTGGGCACGGTGCGCTGGGCGGAAGCGCAGCTGACGCGCGGGGACATCGCCTGCCCCGACGAGCTGGCGGAGGCCATCGACGCCCACTACGGCGTCATCGACGTGGTGACCTTCAGCCGTCCCGACGGGGTTGTCTTGTGCACGGTCGCCCTGCGGCCCGCAGGCCAGCATGCCATCCGGGTCACCAGCCGCTCACCGGAGTCTTACCCCACCGACTGGTACGACCAGCCCGAGGTGCGCGACGAGCTGATGCAGTCGGTTGCGGACGAGCTCGAGGCCGACGATCTTGGGCTTGTCGGGCTCGAGATCGCGCCTCGCCGGGTCGAGGTCTACATTCGCAATACGCGCTACCGTTCGGAACCCCGCGCGATCGGGCGGGTTGCCCGGGCGCTGACCCGTACCCTGCCGCCGTCGGTCGAGATCTTCGAGATCACCCCCGTCGACCGGTCGATTCCGCTGGTCACCATCGTGCTGAACCGCAGCCAGCTGGAAGATCAGGTGGGCCGCCCCGATGCGGACAAGCGGAGCTGGGCGACCGCCTCGGTGCGCAGTGCGGATCCCGTGCCCATGTCGACGCTGGTCCAGGATGGCGGTGTCTATCCCAAGATCGGCTGGCGGATCGAACCCGGCCTGCCTGCCAGCCTCTTTGACCCGGACAGCCCATTCCGGATCGATCTTGGCGTCGTGGCCTCTGGCTCGATCGAGTTCGTGCCGGGCTTTTCGTTCAACGGCAGCGTCTTCAAACGGATCATCGGCACGCTCGATGACATCACCCGCGAATCGGACAGCCGGGTGGAGGAGCGCGTCCGGTCGGAAATCGCGCAGTACCTCCGCGAGGGCGATCCGGCGATCACGCGCATGACGTTCGATTATGTGACCAAGTTGAACCCGGAGTTCTACGGCCGCGTCTCGGGCGGTCTGCTGGAGCGCATGTATGCCGGTTTCTCGGGCGAGGTTCTCTGGAAGCCCGCGACGCAGGACTGGGGCCTTGGGCTCGAGGTCAACTATGTGCGCCAGCGCGATTTCAACGGGCTGTTCGACATGATCAGCTACGACACGGTGACGGGCCACGCGAGCTTCTACTGGGACACCAACTTCTACGGCTTGTCGACCCAGGTCGATGTCGGGCGCTATCTGGCCGGCGATTGGGGCGGCACCTTCGCGATGAAGCGGCGCTTCCCAAACGGATGGGAGATCGGCGGCTTCTTCACGCTCACCGAGATCCCGTTCAGCGAGTTCGGGGAAGGCTCGTTCGACAAGGGCATCTTCCTCACCATCCCGTTCAACTGGGGCCTGCCCTATGAGAGCCGCGCCGAATACTCGACCGTGCTGCGCCCCCTGACGCGGGACGGCGGTCAGCGCGTCGGCGTGGGCGGCCGGTTGTACCCGCTGGTCGAGGATCAGGACGTCGGCTTCTACCGCCAGACCTGGGACGACTTCTGGCAATGAGGTGGCTGGCGCTTCCCCTGCTCGGCCTTGGCCTGGCGTTGAGCGCGTGCAGCTCGGGCGGCACTTCGGCGGTCGAGCGTTTGGCACCGGTCATCGAGGGCGCGATCTTTGGCAGCGATGAGTTGCCCGATCCCGAGCCAGTCCCCCGGTCGGTGTTGCTGCAGATCCCCTTCGCGACGATAGCGCTTCAGGTGCGCGACGGGCCCATCGGCTACGCGACCGCGCAGGAGGCGAACGGACCGTACGTCGTCTATCAG
Source organism: Pseudomonadota bacterium (assembly GCA_039033215.1). Classification (GTDB taxonomy): domain Bacteria; phylum Pseudomonadota; class Alphaproteobacteria; order Rhodobacterales; family Rhodobacteraceae; genus Thermohalobaculum. The sequence continues at coordinate 5,929 of JBCCDA010000031.1, forward strand.
GATACCGCGCGCCGCTCGATCACGATCCTTGGCGGGCTGATCACCGGGACATCGGGCATCGGCAGAAACATGAAGGCGATCAAGAACCAGGTCGACGATCCGATCGCGGTGCAGACGCCTCTCGACGCCTGGCCCCGGCGCATCGACCGCAACTATCAGTTTGCCCGCCACTCGGCCGAGGATTTCGAGATCACGGTGAGTTGCGGCTATCAGCAGATCAGCCGCGAGCGGATCGAGATCTTCGAGATCTTCTATTCCGTGACCCGCGTGGTCGAGCGATGCTCGAACGGCATACGTACGTTCGACAACACGTACTGGGTCGATGCGGATACCGGCTTCGTCTGGCAGAGCGAGCAGTGGGTCGGGCCACAGATCGAGCCCTATACGCTGCGGGTCTTGCGCCCCTTCGTGGGCTGACACTCATCGCCAATAATGCAGGCCGACGTATCGCCCCGGTTCAGTGGCTGCCCGAACCAACGTCGAACAACAGAAAAGGCACCGCGCAACGGCGGTGCCCTTCCAAATCTCGTGACCAGTTGGACCTTAGTTGGTCGTGCCGGTCGTGCTTGTCGTACCGGTGGTACCAGTCGTGCCCGTTGTGCCGGTCGCCGAGTCGCCGTCATCCGTTGCGGCTACGACCCCGATGATGACCCCGGCAAGGACCACCACACCACCGACGACGATCGCGCCTGCGGGGATCGTGCTCAGCACAGGCAGAGCAGCCTCCGCGCCCGACTGCGCAATGCCACCTTCAGGTGCAACGCAGTTGCCGGGCTGACCCACGGTGCCGATGAACACATGGCCAGCAGAACAATCCGCAGGACCCGCGGGAGAGGTGTTGTTTGCCATGGCAAGCGCCGGCGTGAGGGCGAGCGCAATTGCAGCGACACCGTTCAGAATTCTCATATTCGCCTCCATGTTGGCAACCCACTCCGTGCAGGATCTTCTGCAAGGTTACCGTCTCCAGACCTTAAATAGTGCAAGGTGTTAAAACACCAAGCCGCTACTCCGCCCCTAGATACCAATCTCGGCCGCTTCGCGCAAGACGCAGCATGGTGCACCTGCACAAAACTGCACGCAGGGCGTGCATCCGGGGACTTCGAGACACGCTTCGCGCAGATGTGCAAACAATTCGTTTACGCTGGATTGTCGCGTGGGGCGGGCTTTCGTTTCCATCCCATCTGTTCTGCCAGCACCCGCGGGCGAACCTCCTCGACTCCGCCGCGTTGAAGCTCGCCCAACTGGAACGGGCCATAACTGATTCGCAGCAGGCGATTGACCTCAAGGCCGACCGCCTCCATCGCCCGACGGATCTCACGGTTGCGCCCCTCGCGGAGACCGACAGTGATCCACGCGTTGGCACCTTGCTGGCGGTCGAGCGAGACGGTCATCTGCTGAAAACGCTCCCCGTCCAGGACCAAGCCCTTGCGCAGCGGAGCGAAGACAGCATCGGCAGGCGTGCCGTGGACCCTGACGCGGTACTTCCTCAGCCAGCCGGTCGAGGGGAGTTCCAGCTTTCTCTTGAGATCGCCGTCATTGGTCAACAGCAGCAATCCCTCGGAGTTCAGATCCAGGCGCCCAACACTCATGACCCGCGGCAGATCCTCGGGCAGCGCGTCGAAGATTGTCCGCCGCCCCTTCTCGTCGGCGTTGGTCGTGACCAGGCCGCTGGGCTTGTGATAGCGCCAAAGGCGGGCAGGTTCCGGCGCACTCAGCGCCTTGCCATCCACGGTGACTTTGTCGCGTTCGGACACGTTCAGGGCGGGGCTGTCGATCGGCTTGCCGTTCACGCGGACCCGCCCTGCCTCGATCATACGCTCGGCCTCGCGACGGGAGGCGAGGCCCGCGCGGGCGATACGCTTGGCGATGCGCTCTTGCTGCAATGGGTCGGTCATGCCGCCCGTGTACGCGCCCCGGGCTGGCCCGCCAAGCGCCAAGGTTCTATAGCCGTGAGATGTTTGCGAGCCACATGCCCCGGGCGCTTGAGGAGGCCCGCGCCGCTGCCGCGCGGGGTGAGACGCCCGTGGGGGCGGTGCTGAGCGATGCCGCTGGCAAGGTTCTGGCAGCGTCCGGCAACCGGGTGCGCGAGTTGGCCGATCCGACGGCGCATGCCGAAATCCTGGTGATCCGGGAAGCTGCGCGGATCCTCGGCTCGGAGCGGCTGACCGGTTGCGGGCTGACCGTCACGTTGGAGCCGTGCCCGATGTGCGCGGGGGCGATTGCGCACGCCCGGATCGCTCGGCTCTGGTATGGCGCCGGGGACCCCAAGGGCGGAGGCGTCGCGCACGGGCCGAGAGTCTTCGCGCATCCGACGTGCCATCATCGCCCTGAGGTGCATGACGGGATCATGGAGGCGGATGCGGCGGCGCTGCTGCGCAGCTTCTTCAGGGACCGCCGCGGGTGACGTGCCGGCGATCTGTTGAGCTTCGCACGGCGTTGGCAGGGAGAAAGCGTCGGAAAACTCCAGCGCCCCTCTTCGGGATCAATCCTCGAAGAACCCGGCGTGCTCGTTGCGGATGTCGCGGATCGTCTGATCGAGCCTCGACAGATGAAGTCTGACGACTTGTTCAGCCGCCCCTACGTCGCCTGACAGCATCGCATCGGCCATCTGCTGATGGTCCCGCAACAAGTCTGATGCTTCGCTAGCCGCGCCGAGACTGAGCATGCACAGACGGTCGATCTTCGCTTTGTAGAACTGGATCGTCTCGAACATCATACCGTTGCCGCTGAGCTCGCAGATCAGCTTGTGGAACTCGTAGTCCAGTTCATGAAACGCCTCGACATCGCCCCCGTCGACGGCGCGGCGCTGACGCTCGAGATTCGCTCCGATTGTCTCGCCACGACCGGCGTCCCACACGTCACAGGCATTTCTGACAACTTCGAGTTCAACCGCCAGCCGGACAAAACGCGATTGATTGACCTTGGCCAGCGAGAACTTCCTGACCTCGGTCGGCTTCTGCGGCCGGATCAGCAACAGATCCTGATTTGCCAGGCGGCTGAAGGCATCCCGGACAGGTTGGCGCGACACGCCGAACCGCGTGGCGGTATCGACCTCGGATATCTTCGTGCCAGGTTGCAGGGTGTTCGACACGATCTCGCTCCGCAGATAGTCAAACACGACATCCGCGGAGGTCCGACGGGTGATCATGTCAATCTTCGAAGCCATGCGGTCCCTCCCTCAGTGCGATATTCCTACCGGCGAACCCGGGCGATGAGAAGGACGTTGCGCCCAGCACCTCGATGGGGTGCCCAAACGCCTCCCTCGCTCACCTCTTGCATGGAATATACTAGTATACTAGTCTATGTGAAAGTCGATTCTCAGGGGATCAACCTCTGATCGCGGAAACACCCGCGCGGCCAACGGGGAGGTCACAATGCAAGGAATGCCAGCTGCCAACGCTGTGCGAAGCGATCTGTTGGATGGCCGTGTAGCCATCGTAACGGGCGGAGGGCGCGACATTGGACGCGCGTGCGCACTGCGGCTTGCCGCTGCGGGCGCCGCGGTCGCGATCAACTACCACAAGTCTGCCGAGGGCGCCGAGAGCGCTGTTGACGTCATCAAAGCTGGCGGCGGTCGGGCGCTGTCCGTCCCTGGCGACATGACATCGGGCGACGACGTCGAGACCCTTGTTTCCATGACCCAGGCCGCCTTTGGCGAGCGCATCGACATTCTGATCCACGTCACCGGCGGACTGGTCGCGCGCAAAACGCTGGCCGAGATGGATGTCGATCACTGGAACACGGTGATGGACCTGAATGCCACATCGTTCCTGCGTGCGGCGAAGGCCGTCGTGCCATGCATGACCAGCGGGGGGTCGATCGTCGCACTGGCCAGCCAGGCTGGGCGCGACGGTGGCGGGCCAGGTGCCGTCGCCTACGCCGCGTCCAAAGGTGCCGTCATGACGATGACCCGGGGGCTGGCGAAAGAGCTGGGACCGAACATCCGGGTCAACTCGGTCTGTCCCGGCATGATCGACACGGACTTTCACAACACCTTCACCAAACCCGAAGTCCGCGTCCACGTCGCGAACCTGACACCGCTCAAGCGTGAAGGCACCTCGCAGGACGTGGCAGGTCTGGTCACATATCTGGCGTCGGATGGGGCGGCCTTCATCACGGGCGCCAACATCGACATCAACGGAGGTATGCTGTTTTCGTAAGGCCGCATTACGGCTAAACGCAGAAGTCGACGACAAAAAAACAATCCAAGGGAGGATACCATGTCTAGTCGCATCACTGAAATTGTTCGGACCACGGCCATTGGCATCGCTGCCGCCACAGCTCTCGTGACGGCTGCAAGCGCTGATACATGGCGCGCGTGGAACATCCACCACGACGGCCATCCCAACACCGCGGCGATGGATCGCTTCGCGGAGTTGATGACCGAGGCGACCGGCGGTGAGATCACGCTGGAAGTGTTCCACGGCGGTGTGCTCGGGTCCCAACCAGACGCGATCGAGCAGGTCCGCATCGGCGCGATCGAGATCGGCAACTTCAACCTCGGCCCGATCGGCCCCATGGTCAAGGAGGCCAACCTCGTCTCCCTGCCCTTCATCTTCAAGAGCGTCCCCCACATGTTCCGCGTCCTCGAGGGCGAAGCAGGCGGCATCATGGCCAAGGCAATGGCTGATGCGGGCCTCACGCCACTGGCATGGGTCGATGCCGGCGCGCGGTCGTTCTACAGCCAAAAGCCCATCAACACGCCCGCTGACGTCGCGGGCCTGAAGATCCGGGTCATGAACAACGATCTCTACACCGCCATGATCTCGGCTATGGGGGGCAACCCCTCGCCGATGGCGTTCTCGGAAGTTCAGCAGGCGCTGAAGACCGGCGTCGTGGATGGGGCGGAGAACAACTTCCCCTCGTTCAAGAACGTGGGCCACTACGAAGTCACGACGCACTACTCGCTGAGTGAGCACCTGATCATCCCCGAGTGCATCTGCGTGAACACCGCAAAGTTCGAAGCCCTGTCGCCGGACATGCAGGCGGCCGTCACGGGCGCTGCACAGGAGGCCGCTCTCTACCAGCGCGAGCTTTGGGCGGTTCAGTCCAAGCAGGCCCGCATGGATGTCGAGAAGGCCGGTGTCGTGGTGAACGAGATCGCAGACAAGGGCCCATTCCAGGATGCGATGGGATCGGTCTACGAAGACTATCTCGCTGCCAACCCGGACATGCGCGTTCTGGTGGAGATCGCCCGGGCCACCGAGTGATCCCCTACGAGTGAAGACCTAAGAGTGCCCGGCTCCAATCCTGGATGTCGGGCACATCTTTTGGAGGCAACTCGATGAGCCATCCCGATCCATCACCTGCGTTCCTGCGCGCGTTCGACAAGCTCTGCGACCTGCTGGTCCGGGTCTGTACGCTGATCGCCGGCGTGGCTCTCGTCGTAATGACGGTGATCTTCGCCTGGCTGGTCTTCGGCCGCTACGTCCTGAACGATACGCCGACCTGGGTAGAGCAGGTGTCGCTCTTGCTGGTGATGGTCATTTCGTTCTTCGGCGCGGCCATTGGCGTACAGCAGAACACGCATCTCTCGGTCGTCATCTTCCGCGGCCTCGTACCCACGTGGGTGCGGACCGGGTTTGTCATCGTCACCGATGTGCTGATGGCCGTCTTCGGCGGCATGATGTTCTGGTACGGGGCCGAACTGACCGTCTTCAAGTGGAAGACCCTGATCCCGCTGATCCAATGGTCCGAGGGTCTGCGATCGCTGCCGCTGACCATCTGCGGCGCGCTGGTCTTCCTGTTCTCCATCGGCCACCTGATCCGGCTTGTGCTGGGGCGGGATCAGCGCAAAGACAGCATCGAGTAAGGGGCGCAGATGGGACTTCTGCTGTTGCTGGGGGTATTTGCCCTCTGTGTCGTCATAGGGGTGCCGGTCGCGTTTGCCCTTGGCATCGCTGCCCTCTCGGCTTTCTGGTTCGAGGGTCTGCCCCTCTTTGTCGGCTTCCAGCGCATCGTCTCGGGCATCAATGTCTTTTCGCTGATGGCGATTCCTTTCTTCATCTTCGCGGGCGAGCTGATGTTCAGGGGCGGCATCGCGATGCGCCTGGTGCGTTTCGCGCAGGCCGCTGTCGGGGCGGTGCGGGGCGGGCTCGGCATCGTCAACGTCTTCTCGTCGATGCTGTTCGGCGGAATATCAGGCTCGGCCATCGCCGATATCTCGGCACTGGGGTCGATCCTTGTCCCGGTGATGAAGGACAAGGGCTACGACGCGGACTATGCGGTGAATGTCACCGTGACCTCGTCGATCGCCGGAATCATCATACCGCCCAGCCACAACATGATCATCTTCGCCCTGGCAACGGGCGGCGCGGTATCGATCTCCAAGCTTTTTCTCGCGGGCGTGGTACCGGGTATCCTGATGTGCATCTGCCTCGCGGTCGCCGCCTATGTCGTGGCGGTCAAGCGCGGGTACGCCGCCGAGAAGTTTCCCGGATGGACTATGCTTCTGTTGAGTTTCGCTGGCGCCATTCCCGGTCTCATGACGGCAATCATCATCGTCGGCGGCGTCCTCTCCGGTGTCTTCACGGTGACCGAGTCGGGTGCCTTCGGGGCCCTCTATGCCTTTGTGATCACGCTCATCGTCTATCGCAGCATCACCTGGGAGAACTTCAAGATCGCCGTCGTCCAATCGGTCCGCACGACCTCGATGGTGATGATCCTGATCGCCTGCGCGGCGGCGTTCGCCTACATGCTGACGTTCTACCGGGTGCCAAATCAGACGGTCGAGTTTCTGACCGGCCTGACCGACAATCCGATCATCATCCTGCTTCTGATCAACGTCGTGCTCCTGTTGCTTGGTATGATCATGGACATGGCGGCCCTGATCCTGATCTGCACGCCGATCTTCCTGCCCGTGATGAACAGCCTCGGCATTGATCCGCTGCAGTTCGGCATGATCCTGCTGGTGAACCTGGGGCTTGGTCTCTGCACGCCGCCCGTCGGCTCGTGCCTTTTCGTCGGCTGTGCCGTCGGCAAGCTACCAATGGAGAAGGCGGTACGGACCATCTGGCCCTTCTATCTGGCGATATTCGTCGCTTTGATGCTGATCACCTTTGTCCCGGCGATCTCTTTGACGCTGCCAAACCTGATCGAATAGTACGCCCTGCCAGGACCCTGCCGACTGCCACGGTGAGGACCGCTTCCGACAGCGGCTGCGAACACCTGCGACCCCATGACGGCAGCGACAACCTTGAGAGCGCACGGCACGCCACCTACGCTTCCATTCATGGAACGTACCGAAATCATCGTCGCGGGCGGCGGCATTGCCGGCCTTGCGGCAGCAGCAAGGATCGGGGCCACCGGCAGGCGGCTCACCGTTGTCGATCCCGACCCCACCGGCGGAAACCGGCCCGATCGGCGCACGACCGCCTTTCTGCAACCGGCCATCGAAACGCTGAGACGCGCCGATGCGTGGGAGGGGATGGCCGGTGGCGGCTTGCCGCTCGATGTCATGCGGATCGTGGACGCCGGCGGGCAGGAACGCCAGCCCCGGCGCACGGCCGATTTCGAAGGGGCCGAGACGCCGCATGGCAGTTTCGGCATGAACATCCCGAACGACCTGGCCCGCCGCGCGCTCCTGGATGCGCTCTCGCGCCAGCCGTCGGTTACGGTGCTGTCGGGCAAGCGTATCTCGCGACTTCTGCCCAGAACGCACAAGACGATCGCCACCCTGTCGGACGGAACGACGCTGGCGGCGAAGCTGGTCGTGGCCGCCGATGGGCGCGATTCTACCGTGCGCCAGCTCGCGGGGATCGGGCGCCGCCGCTGGGGCTATGACCAGATGGCGCTGGTCTTCACCGTCGGGTTGGACGCGCCGCTCGGGGCAGTCTCAACCGAAATCCACCGCACCGGCGGGCCACTGACCCTGGTGCCTGTGCCCGACGAGGACGGCGCCCCGCGGGCCTCGGTCGTCTGGATGATGCGCACCGCGCGTGCCAAGAGCTTGCTGGCGGAGGATGACCAACGGTTGGGGGCCGAACTCACCGCCGAGACCATGGGCCTGTTCGGTCCGCTCACCATTGCATCGGATCGTGGCGCCTTCCCGATGATCAGCCAGGTCGCGCACCGTCTGCGCGGCGAGCGCGTCGCCCTGATCGCCGAGGCCGCCCATGTCATGCCGCCCATCGGCGCTCAGGGGCTCAACACCTCGCTATCGGACATCGAGGCGCTGGCAGAACTGATCGATCCTGCCACGGACCCCGGTCACGACCGCCTGCTGGCCCGCTATGAGGCCCGGCAGATGCCGCTGATCCTCGCCAAGGTCGCCGGTATCGACGCGCTGAACCGAATGGTCAGAACCGAGGTTCAGCCGCTGCGCGACCTTCGTGCGACCGGCCTTGGTCTCGTGAACGGGCTGGCTCCGCTCAGACGCCTCGCGATCAGGGCGGGCATGGGGGGCTGATCCGCTCAGTTCTGGTGGATCTTCGAGCCCTTCATGACAATGTCCTTCGACGCTGCGGTGCTCTGCCGGTGGCCGCCGCCAGTGGCGCGGTGGAGCTCGTCGTCAGTGGCCTCAACGGCCGGGACCCTGTAGAAGTGCACCGTTCCGTGGCCTGAGACCGCACGCATAACGGCGCCCCCGTGGCTCGGCGCCGATGGGGTGTTCGCGGGCAATGGCATCTTCTTCATGGTTTCGTCCTCCCGTTTCTCACGCTTGCAGTGTCCACCCAGCACCCGGTCGGATCTGTGACGTTCGTCACATTGCAGGCGGCAAAGAAAAAGGGGCGGCCCCGGGGCCGCCCCATCAGGTATGGTCCTTGTTGTCAGGCTTCTTTTTTGGACCGTTACTGCTCGCGGTTTCGCCTGCGGCCTGATCTGGTGGTTGGGCGCGGGGCCTAGGTCGTTGCCCGGCCCCGTCCCTCGTCGTCTGTTAGGAGCACCCGCTCGTGCCGCCGCAGGTGTCGCACTTCAGGCAGGTGCCATTGCGCACCAGCGTGAAGTTCCCGCAGTCGCCACAGGCATCGCCCTCGTAGCCTTTCATGCGTGCCTCGGCCCGTCGGTCCATCGCGACCGCCCCGGCAGCGCCAATCGCCGCCGGCGAGACCACGGTGGCCTGCGCCGCTGTGACCGGAACGGCCACTGCCACGCTCTGGGCTGTCGCCGACTGACCGCCCTGCAGCACCATCAGCTCCTTCGGCAACCGCTTGCGGGTGAAGCCCGAGGACGCAACCTTGGACATCAGCGCCATCACCTCGGTCGAGCGCTCCTCGCTCACCTCGGAGACCGACAGCTGGCCCTCGGCCTCGCCCCCGCCGATGGTGTCAAACCGGGTGCCTTCAGGCTCGACATGCGCAAGATCCGAGCGATCGAGATAGCTGACCGCTAGTTCGCGGAAGATGTAGTCCAGCACCGATGTCGCGTTCTTGATGTTGTCGTTGCCGGTCACGATCCCCGCAGGCTCGAAGCGGGTGAAGGTGAAGGCCTCGACGAACTTCTCGAGCGGGACGCCGTACTGCAGGCCCATCGACACCGCGATGGCGAAGTTGTTCATCATCGCGCGGAAGGCGGCACCTTCCTTGTGCATGTCGATGAAGATCTCGCCGAGCGCACCGTCCTCGAACTCACCGGTGTGTAGGTAGACCTTGTGCCCGCCGACGACCGCTTTCTGTGTGTAGCCCCGGCGCCGGTGCGGCAGCGTCTTGCGTGACCCGCGGGTGTCACGCTCGATCTCCTTGACGATCACCTTCTCGACGATCTTCTCGGCAACGATGACGGCCTGCTCGTGGGGTGTAACGTCTTCCAGATCGTCGGCATCCTCGATCAGGCTGGCGCTGAGCGGTTGGGACAGTTTGGACCCGTCCCGATAGAGCGCGTTCGCCTTGATGCCGAGGCGCCAGGACCGCATGTAGGCCTCGTTGCAATCCTCGATCGTGGCCTCGTTGGGCATGTTGATCGTCTTGGAGATCGCGCCCGAGATGAACGGCTGCGCCGCCGCCATCATGTCGATGTGCGCGTTCACGCTGAGGTAGCGCTTGCCCAGCTTGCCGCAGGGGTTGGCACAGTCGAAGACCGAGAGGTGTTCGTCCTTCAGGTAGGGCGCGCCCTCCAGCGTCATGGTTCCGCAAACGAACGTGTTAGCGGCCTCGATCTCGGCGCTCGTGAAGCCGATGGCCTTGAGGAGATCGAAGCCCTCGGTCAGCATGTCGGCCGTGCTGATGCCCAGCGTATCGGTGCAAAACTCGGCACCCAGCGTCCACTGGTTGAAGACAAAGCGGATGTCGAAGGCACTGCCGAGCGCTGCTTCCACCTTGCTGAACTCATCCGGGCCAAAGCCCAGCTTCTTCAGCCGGTCGAAGGTCACGCCAGGGGCACCTTCGAGTGATCCGTGGCCCACGGCATAAGCCTCGATCTCGGCGATCTGCTCTTCGGAGTAGCCGAGGTTCTCCAGCGCCTTGGGCACACCGCGGTTGATGATCTTGAAGTAACCGCCACCTGCGAGCGTCTTGAACTTCACCAGCGCGAAGTCGGGCTCGATCCCCGTCGTGTCGCAATCCATGACCAGGCCGATCGTTCCCGTCGGCGCGATGACCGAGGCCTGGGCATTGCGGTAGCCATGCTCCTCGCCCAGCTCCAGCGCCATGTCCCAAGCCACCCGGGCACGGTCCACCAGCATCTGGTCGGGGCAGTTCCCCGCATCCAGCGGCACGGGCGGGGTCGCTAGCTGTTCGTAGCCGTCCTTCTCGGAATAGGCCGCCCGGCGGTGGTTGCGCATGACGCGCAGCATGTGCTCGGCGTTCTGGGCATAACCCGGGAAGGGACCAAGTTCCGAGGCGATCTCGGCAGACGTCGCGTAGGAGACACCCGTCAGGATCGCTGTCAGGGCGCCGCAAATGGCCCGGCCCTCGAGGCTGTCGTAGCTGTGACCCTCGGTCATCAGCAGCCCGCCGATGTTGGCGTAGCCCAGACCCAGCGTGCGGAACTTGTAACTGAGCTCGGCGATTTCCTTCGAGGGGAACTGCGCCATGGTCACGGCGATCTCGAGAGTAACGGTCCAGAGCCGCACCGCATGCTCGTACCGTTCGGTGTCGAACCCGTCTTTTCCAAGGAATTGCAACAGGTTGATCGAGGCGAGGTTACACGCCGTATCATCGAGGAACATGTACTCCGAGCACGGGTTGGAGGCCCGGATCTGCCCACTCTCGGGGCAGGTGTGCCAGTCGTTGATCGTGTCGTGGTACTGCATCCCCGGATCGGCCGAGGCCCAGGCCGCGTGTCCGATCTGGTCCCAGAGATCGCGGGCCTTCACGGTCTTGGCGACCTTGCCGTCGGTGCGGCGCACCAGCTCCCAGTCCTGGTCCAGTTCCACCGCCTTCAGGAAGGCGTCCGTCACGCGGACCGAGTTGTTCGAGTTCTGGCCGGAGACCGTCAGGTAGGCCTCCGAATCCCAGTCGGTGTCGAAGACGGGGAAACTGATGCTGCTGTAGCCCTGCGCTGCGTACTGCAGAACGCGCTTGACGTAGCTCTCTGGGATCGACGCCTTGCGCGCGGCCTTGATGGTTGCTTTGAGCTGCGCGTTCTTCTTGGGGTCGGTGGCGTCCGCCTCCAACCCGTCCCAGGCGTTGACGGCACCCATGATCTCGGACAGCAGTTTTTCGTGCTGCTTGGAACCGGCCACCAGCGCTGCGACCTTCTGCTCCTCACGGACCTTCCAGTTGATGAAGGTCTCGATATCGGGGTGATCCATGTCGCAGATCACCATCTTGGCGGCCCGGCGCGTCGTCCCTCCGGACTTGATGGCGCCGGCGGCACGATCCCCGATCTTCAGGAAACTCATCAACCCTGAGGACCGGCCGCCGCCGCCCAACGGCTCGTTCTCGGCACGCAGGGAGGAGAAGTTCGTGCCGGTGCCCGAGCCGTATTTGAAGAGCCGCGCTTCACGGGTCCAGAGATCCATGATGCCGCCTTCGTTCACCAGATCGTCCGAGACGGACTGGATGAAGCAGGCGTGCGGCTGCGGATGCTCGTAGGCCGACTTCGAGCGGGTCAGTTTCCCGGTCTTGAAGTCGACGTAGTAGTGGCCCTGGCTGGGGCCATCGATGCCGTAGGCCCAGTGGAGCCCGGTATTGAACCATTGGGGCGAGTTCGGCGCCGCCATCTGGCGCGCCAGCATGAAGCGCATCTCGTCGAAATAGGCGCGGGCGTCGGTCTCGGACGTGAAGTAGCCGCCCTTCCAGCCCCAGTAGGCCCAGGTGCCTGCCAGACGGTCGAAGACCTGCTGAGCCGAGCTCTCGCCCGTGAACCGCTCGTCTTCCGGCAGCTTGGCCAATGCCTCTTCATCAGGGACCGAGCGCCACAGGAATTCGGGCACGCCCTTTTCCTTGACCTTCTTCAGCACGGCGGGGACACCGGCCTTGCGGAAGTACTTTTGTGCAAGCACGTCCGAGGCCACCTGGCTCCACGCCTTGGGCACATCAAAGCCCTCGAGGCGGAAGATCACCGAGCCGTCGGGGTTACGGATCTCGGAGGTCGCCTTGCGGAAGGCAATGGCGGCGTAGGCGTCTTTGCCTGCCCGGGTGAACTTGCGGTCGATCTTCATGTCGCGTCTGTCCCTTTTTCGCGCCGCTCGGGCGACTCGTTCTCCGATCGGTGGCTTTCACCACCGGTCCGAAGGTCGACGACCTCCGGGTCTGCGTCTTGTCTGCTATTCTCACGGACCCGGGATGGGGTCCTCCCCTAGATACTGGAGGAAACACCAGATGTTGTGCCATCGCTCCAGTGCGGCCCACTATTGTGACGCTTTTGAATCAGGTCAACGCCTTTTTGTATCGAATTAGCTAGATTTTGTGGTTGACGACTTAAGCAACCCCATAGGTGGTAGAACGAATTAGGAACATTAGTTATCCACAGCTGTGGACGAATTTGAGCATACAACCACTGATTGCACGAAAAAGCGCGTTTCGCCGCCCACTACTGACAGAATAGTGTCAGTTGATGCATGCTAGGCGCGCGCTGTCAAAGACAGCACAGGAGCAACCCGAATGACCGACCATGTGATCGAAACCGTGACCTTCGAGCTGAATTGCGAGGCTGATGCAGACGATTTTCTCCGCGCAGCGCACGACATGAAGACATTTCTGGATGAGTGTCCGGGATTCGTTTCCCGCCGACTCGCACAGGCCGAGGACGGCAGCTGGCTCGAACACATCGAATGGCGGGACATGACGTCGGCCAAGGCGGCGGCCGCGGCGATCGGGACGCGCGAAGACCTGCGCCCGTTTCTCTCCGCGATCCGCGGTGACTCGGTGAAGCTCAGCCACAGCATAATCAGGCTGGCTGTGAACTGATGCGCCGGACCGACCGTCTGTTCGAGCTGGTGCAGCTCTTCCGAGGCGGTCGGACATGGCGCGGACGCGACCTTGCGGAGCGGCTGGGAGTTTCGCTTCGCACCCTTTATCGGGACATGGACACGCTGGTCGCCTCCGGCATCCCGGTCGAGGGCGCACGGGGCGTTGGATACATGCTGCGCGCGCCCATCTTCCTGCCTCCGTTGACCCTCAGCGAGATCGAGTTGGAGGCCCTGCATCTGGGGGCCGAGCTTGTGAGGCGCGGGGCCGATCCCGATCTGGCCGAGGCGGCGGAGCGTTTGCGCGAAAAGATCGATGCGGTCCTACCTGACGGGCGTGCGCGCCGCCCGATGGAGGGGATCGCGATCCATCTGCCCGTGGTGGCGGCCGATCTGGGCGCCTTGCCCGTTCTGCGCCGCGCAATTCGTGGGCGCGAGGTACTGGAGGTTCGCTACACACGGCTAGACGGGATCGAGACCCACCGCCGCATTCGCCCGCTCCACCTGCAGTATTGGGGCCTCGCGTGGACCTGTACCGCCTGGTGCGAGCTGCGCGATGACTTTCGGGTGTTTCGGGCCGACCGCATGGCGCCGCTCAAGGCAACAGGAGAGACGTTCGCCATCATACCGGGGCAAAGCTATGCAGACTTTCTGGCCCGGTTTGACGGCTGCGATCCACCGTCTGGCGGCGCTTAGCAGGGAAAACCCAACCTCAAGTACCAGGCACTTCGCGGCCCCGGGTCAGCGTCCGGGTATGCTCCTCGCGCCGGACGGGATGGAACCCAACCCGCTGGTAGAGCCCAAGCGCGCGCGGATGATCCAGCGTATTGGTGTTGACGGTCATCTTCTCGACCCCCTGGATACCCCACCCCGTGTCGACCGCAGTCCTCAGAAGCCAGTGTCCCAGCCCCCGGCCCACCGCCTGCGGGACGAGCCCAAAGTTCGCGAGATCACACACCGCAGGCTCGGACGCGTCGAGAATGAAAAACCCCGCCGGCCAGCCGTCGAGCATGAGGGAATACAGCGATACGCCGGACGCAGACACGAAGGCTTGTGCTTCTTCACGAGAGCGGTCGAACCAGTCGGTCCATTCGTGCGGGCCGCCGACTTGCTCGTAGAGATAGAGGAAGTAGTCGACCGGCGGGTCGTCAGCCGCCAGCAGCGCGACGTTCAAGTTGGAAGGACGTGAAGGTGGCGGTGAGGTCGGTTGCGCCTGCATCTCGAGGTAGGTGACGGTATAGCCGATCGTCTGGCCGGGCTCGAGCGTCGCCATCCCCTCACCCCGTCTCGACGGCCAGGTCCTCGTAGGCGCCCCACTCGACCCAGGACCCGTCGTAGACTGCGTTGCGCGTGTGCCCGATCCGGGCAAGCGCGAGTGTCAGCACGGCGGCAGTCACGCCCGAGCCGCAGGTCGTCACGATCGGCTGGGAAAGATCGACACCGGCTTCCTGGAAAATCGTGCGGATCTCGTCGGGCGCGCGCATCGTCTGATCATCCGTCAGGAGCGATTTGAACGGTACGCTCATCGAGCCAGGAATATGGCCTGCACGGAGACCCTTGCGCGGTTCTTCCACCTCGCCGCGAAAACGTTCCGCTGCGCGCGCATCCACGATCTGTTCGTCGCCCAGCTTCACCGCGCGGGCCATCTGCGTCACATCGCGGACCATGGCGCCGTTGCGCCGCCCGGTGAAGTGGCGCTCGCGCGGGTCGACGGGTTCGTCCTCGACCGGCCGTCCCTCTGCCATCCATTTCGGCAGGCCGCCGTCCAGCACGGCCACGTCCTGATGGCCGAAGAGACGGAACGTCCACCACGCCCGCGCGGCCGAGTAGATGCCCTGCTGGTCGTAGACCACCACGGTATGGCCGTCGCCGATGCCCATCTTGCGCACGCGGCTCACGAACTTCTCGACCGGCGGCAGCATGTGCGGCAGCGGCGAGGTATCATCCGAGATTTCGTCGATGTCGAAGAACCGGGCACCGGGGATGTGCGTCTGACCGTAGATCTCACGCCCGTTGCGCCCGTCGGTCGGCAGGTAGAGCGACGCGTCGATGATCCGGATATCCGGGGCATTCAGCCGGTCGGCAAGCCAGTCGGTCGATACCAATTGCGTCGGATCATCTGCGGCCATCGGGGGTTCCTCGCGCACCTCTTCTGGGTGTTCACTAGAACGCAGACGGGGCGGAATCAACCACCACTGACCGCACGCGCAGGATGCTCAGACCGCCAGACCCGCCTCGCCGAGGAAGCGCATCGCCGCGGGGATCCCGGCCGAGTCGCGCAACTCGATCAGCAGCCGGGGGCGCTGATACAGACCCGCAAGTGCCCCGAAGACCGCATGCCAGGGGATTGACCCCTGCCCCGGCGGCCAGTGGCGATCCGCATAGCCGTCGACATCCTGCAGATGCACATGGTGCAACCGCCCGCCCGCCGCCTTGATGAAATAGTCAACCGGTGGAGCCTCGCCCGACGCATGTGCAATCTGCGCGTGGCCCGTGTCGACGGACGTCCTGACAAAGGGGCTCTCGAAGCTGTCCACCAGGATGTTCTGCAGTGCGGGATCGGTGTCTTGCACGTTCTCGATCACCAGCGTGACGCCCTGTGCGGCGGCCCGCGCAACCACGGGGTCGAGCACGGCGTGTGCATCCTCGATCATGGCGGTGAACCCACCCGAGCCCGGCAGCAGGTTGTGGGTGATCCAGGTGCTGAAGGGGGAGTGAATGACCATCTGCGTGGCGTTTACCGCTGCACAGACGTCCAGCCCCTGCATCATGCGCTTGGTGACGACGGCCCGGACCTCGACATCGGGCGTTGCAATGAGAAAGCCCCAGAACGGTCCGTGGATACCTATCCGGCCCTTGTGGCCATCGAGCACGCGGCGAGCCTCAGCTGCCAGCGGCTCCCAGTCGCCATCGATTGTGCCGGGGAAATGGAAGCTCTGCAGCTCTACATCACGGTCGGCTTCGAACAGCCAGTCTCGAAACGCGTCAAGTCTGGGCACGGGTAGTGCTGCGCCGATTGTCAGCGGCAGTTCATGGGGCATTTAGGTCTCCTCGCAAGCCCCGTCGTGCTGACAGACTCAACCGCCAGTGGCAAGGGGTGCGGGCAAGGGCCCGTGGTCAGCTTCGCGGTCTGCGCTGTGCCAGCGCGATACCGCCGAGGACCAGCACCAGCGCGACTCCGTGGTAGAGCGCGAAACTCTCGCGTAGCAGGAAGACCGCCATTACGGCTGCGAAAACGGGCACGAGGTTGGTGTAGACCCCAGCCCGGCCCGGTCCGATCAGGTCGACACCGCGCAGAAAGAAGATCTGTGCCAGACACGACGGGAAGAGCGCAATATAGAGCGTGACCAGCCAACCGGTCACAGTGGGCAGTCGGTAGTCGTCGACAAACGCCGCCTCGGCCACGGCCATCGGGATGGCGGTGACCATCGCGACCACGGTCAACAGGGTGAAGAAGACCGGTCCGGGGATGTCCGGCCGCCCCTGCAGCATCACCGCATACGCCGCATAGAGTGCGCATGCCGATAGCATAATCAGATCGCCCGGGTTCCACTGCAGGCCCAGAATGTCCCATGGCCGTCCCAGCGTCGCGACCAGCGCGACCCCCAGCATCGTGACGGCGACCCCGACGGCCTGCACGCCCGTGACCCGGGTCCCGTGCGCCAGGAACGCGCCCAGGAGCACAAAGCCTGGCATCGACCCCTGCAGGATCCCGATGTTCACCGCACCCGTGTAGAGCGAGGCGATGTAGAACATCGTGTTGAACCCGGTGAACCCGATGAACGCCATCAGCACGATCCGCCCGATCCGAGCGCGTGCGGTGGCCCAATGCGCAATGACCTGTCCGCCGAAGATCGGCCAGAGGATCAGCGCGACCACAACCCAGCGGAGCAACACGAGTTGCATCGGCGTAACCTCGCCCCGCGCAAGCTGGCCGGCAATCACGTTCCCCGCCCAGAAGAGCGTGGTCAGGACCAAAAGCAGCGCCGGATTGTCGTAGAGCGCTCTCGCGGCGGATCGAAGGGTGGCGGGCATAAATGTTCCTCGCGTGGAGCCGTCCCTTATCGTGTCTGGGTCTTTGGGGCCATCGCCCACTGGATGGTGCGCAGGCGAGCGGGCAAGAACACACTCGCCCTCAGATTGACCCCTCGCCAAGGTAGCGTACACTTGTCGCTCACGGCTGCGGGGGGAGACGGCATGTCCATCGAGACACTACTGCAATACGGGAACTGGTCCGGTCCTGGCTGGACTGCGCGCAAACGGGACGACTCGTTCGATACGGCGGGGGTCGACCGCATCCTCTCGGACGATGACCGTCGGATCGGGGGGATAGACGTCTACGACAACTTCGTCGCCAAGGCGCACGACATGAACGAATATGCCGCCCAATCAGTGCTGCGGGAGCAACTGGCCGAGCTTGGTGTCATCGACAACACGACAACTGTTGTGGATGGGAGCCCTGCCTTCACCACGCCATTGAAGATGTCCGAAGGCGGTGACGAACGCAAACGCTTCGCCTCCTTCGCCTTCTACCGCGACGAACTGGCCGGGAAGACGCCAAGCGACGAGGACCGCGGCAAGCTGGGGCTCGCGTTCTCGTACTACTACCGGCATGTGGCGCTCTCGAACCAGCAATTCGCGATGGACTACACCTTCAACCGCCCAAACTTGATCAACATGATCGCCGATCTCTCCAGCCTCGAGTTCACGTTGGCGTTCGGCCCGCACCTCTTCCTGAAGGAAGCGGCGGTCGTGACGAGCCAGGCTGGGAACGTCGAGCAGGAAAGCGGGATCGCACCACCCGCGCATCCGGAGTGGCTCGCCTATCTGCGAAACCACTTTATTCGTCCGACGGATCCGTCCTTTGCGAACGACGATGGGCTCAGCTATGTCCCAGTCATGACGCTGGAGGGGTTGTCAAAGATGTCCCACACAGACGTGACGCAGCTCTTCCAGGCGCTTGTCCGTGCGACCGACAGCAACACCCGGGCGAACCGGATCTACAACCGCTATCGGCCCGAGGGCGCCTCGAGCCTCTCGGACGCCTACCAGGTACTGACCTATCCCGGCTAACCATGGGGGGTCAGTCAATGAGCATCGAGACACGGCGGTTCTGCTTGCCCTTCTTCTCGACCTTGCCGAGGCGCACA
This sequence comes from Pseudomonadota bacterium, assembly GCA_039033215.1. Classification (GTDB taxonomy): domain Bacteria; phylum Pseudomonadota; class Alphaproteobacteria; order Rhodobacterales; family Rhodobacteraceae; genus Thermohalobaculum. The sequence goes on from JBCCDA010000031.1 coordinate 24,367, forward strand.
GTCCCTATTTCGGCCGTGGTCGCGACGTGTGTCCCGCCACAAGGTTGCAGATCCACCTGATCCGCGCCTCCGATACGGACCAGCCGAACCCGGCCCTGACCCATGGGCGGCTTGACCGTCATGGTCTTGACGATCTCGGGCTTGGCGGCAAGCTCGGCATCGGTGATCCACTCATCCGTCACCGGGTGGTTGGCGGCGATCAGCGCGTTCAGCGCGTCTTCCAGAGCCTGCTTGTCCTCGGGCGCGTCGGGCATGTCGAAATCGAGGCGCCCCTTCTCGGCCGAGATCTGGCCACCCGTCACCGGCAGCGGAATCACGACGGACAGGAGATGAAGCCCCGTGTGCACCCGCATGTGACGGTAGCGCTTGTCCCAATCCAGCCTCAAGGTGACCTCCGCGCCCACCTCTGGTAAGGGAGCTCCTTCAGGAAGGACATGCACCACCTCATCGGGGGTATCGCCCTTCACGGCAACGGCCACAGGTGCCTCAATGCCAGACCAGACCAACACACCGCTGTCCCCCGGCTGCCCGCCACCCGTCGGGTAGAACACGGTCCGGTCCAGCACCACGCCGCCCCGATCGGTCACGGCGAGCACCGTTGCCGTGCACTCCTTCAGATAGGCGTCGTCGCGAAACAGGGCTTCGGTCATGATCATCTCCCCAGATATCGACACCCGTCTACCCATCGCGATCTACCTCTGGCAAGGTCGCGCATCCCAACCGGAGACGGCCCATGGAAGTGCGCAAGACAATCGTGAGCCGCGAGACGGCAACGCAAGATACGGCTGGACGGGACTGCGATCCCGTCACGCGGGTTGTCGGAATGGCCGTTCTGAAAAACCCCTTTGCAGGCGAGAGCCGGGATGACCTTTCCGAGCTGTTCGACATCGGCGCAGCGTTGGGCGAGCAGCTGACGACGGAGGCTCTCTCGCTTCTTCCGGCGCCTGCCGTCTCGTACGGCAAGGCGGCGATCGTCGGCACCCATGGCGACTTCGAGCATGGCGGAGCCCTTATTCACCCTCGGCTGGGCAAGCCGATGCGGGCGGCACTAGGCGGCGGCAAGGCGCTGATACCATCCAACGTGAAGATAGGCGTGCCCGGCGCCGTGATCGATCTGCCGTTGGGCCACAAGGACGAGGCCTGGTCCTTCGATCACTTCGACACGATCAGTGTGTCGATCGGCGATGCCCCCCTGCCAGACGAACTGGTGCTGGTGGTCGGCTTTGCAGATGGGCCTCGCCTCTGGCCGCGATGCGGTACGGGACCGGTCACCACCTGAGGTTCTGACGCTCTAACGCACGCCGCCGTCTCCATCGCCGTCGGCATCCGGCCCCTCACCCCGTGGCGGGGGTGCCACGGGCGTGTCGTCTGACACCTGAGGCGGCTCGTCTGCTTTGACTGGCTCGCCCCGCAGGGCCGCGCCCAACTCGCTTGCGTTCTTGATGTGAATGTCGCGCTGAGCGAATGGGATCTCGACGCCGACCTCGCCCAGACGCTTGTAGATCTCAAAGCGCAGGTCGGAGCCGACGTTCAGGATCCAGTTCACATCGCGCAGCACGCCCCTGATCTCGAAGTCCAGCCCATCGGCGCCGAAGTTCGTGAAAATCACATAGGGCGCCGGCCGGCGCATCAGCATCGGATGGTTCTGCGCAACCTCGAGCAGGACTTTCTCCACCTCGCGCGCATCCGTGCCATAGGCGACGCTGACGCCCACGATGATCCGCCCATGGTTGTTCGAGTGGGTCCAGTTCGTGACCGTACCGGCGATCAGGTCCGCGTTCGGCACGAACATGGACGAGCGGTCGAACGTCTGGATCTCGGTCGAGCGTACGTTGACCTGCTGCACTGTCCCGTGCACGCCCGCGATCTCGACCCAGTCACCCACCTTGATGGGACGCTCGATCAAAAGGATTATGCCCGAGACGAAGTTGTTGACGATGTTCTGCAGTCCGAAACCGATCCCGACCGACAGGGCGCCGGCAACGATGGCAAGATTGGACAGATCAACGCCCGTGGTAGAGATCGAGATCAGCGCGGCGATCGCCACACCGACGTAGCCAAGCCCGGACACGATGGCCGAACGCGCCCCGGTATCGAGCCGTGTCAGCGGCAGCACCGAGCGGCGCATCACACCCTGCAGCCCTTTCGTGAGCATGTAGCCGATCACGAAAACGATGATGAACATGACGAAGTCGACGGGGGAGACAACCGTCTCGCCCACAGGGAACCCCTCGATCATCCGGCTCCAGGCAGCGCCCAGATCCGTTGGTGTTGCCCCCCAGATCAGCGCCAACACCGGCATTGCCGCGATGCTGAGGATAAACGCCGTCAGGACGGGTGCCACACCCAGTCCACGCGTCTCGCCCGGGGCGCGGACCTTGGGATCGCCGCGCAACGCACTCGTCGTTTCGCGGACCACCTGGTAAATCAGCACGCAAAGCCCGATGAGCGCGCCAGAGTAGAGCAGCGGATAGAAGACAAACCTCGAGGCGCCATAGTACCCTGCCAGCGCCAGCATGGGTGCCGCCACCGCCACAACCCGGACGCTGACGCGCAAGATCCGCATTGCGATGCTGATCGGCAGTGCGCCCGGTGTCGGGCTTTCATCGGGGTCTTCGAGCGCGGAGACGTCCTCATCCTCCTCGACGGGCGCCTTGCCGAGATTGGATGCCTGCGCGAACCGCCAGAGCGCGATCCCCCCCAGGATGAGAATCGCCGCGTTGGTCACCGCCAGGGCATCGATCAGGACACCTGCCGTCTCGCCCGCTTCCACGAGCATCCGGTCAAGCGCGACAACGATAGCCAGTGCGACCAGCCAACGCTGGGCATTGCGCGCACCTCGATCGTCCAGCGTCGAGAGGCGGATGTCGCCCGTCCCGGGTGCAAAGTATGTCCCGCCGAGCGCAAAGGCGGCCACCACGATCAGCGCTCCCGCCGTCGTCGCCCGCAGAAACAACTCGGCCGTCGGGCCCGCCAACCCGCTGTAGATCAGGCCCTGGACCACCAGCAGGATCGCTGCCGCTGGCAGCAGCAGGCGTGCGAACGTGATCCCCGCCGCCACCCCCACAAGCGTCCCGCGCGTGGCGTCCGGCGTCACCGCTCGCTGCAGGCGCCGCACCAGCCAACGCCTGACCCACACGCCCACGAAGAGCGCCAGCAACGCCAGCACCACCGGTAGCGCCAGACGGTCCACCAGGCTGAGCATGGCATCGTCCGACGCCAGGCGCACCTGCATCTCGAACTTCATCTGCTCGTACAGCCCGATCGCCGCGATGACGGTGTTCTCTACCCGCTCTGGCAGGAGCGGCGAGGGCCCACGACGGAGCAGCACCTCCCGGAAACGCTCCAACCTCAGCTTGTTCAGCCGGTCGATAAGCGCCACCACCCGTGCTTGCCCCTGCTCAGCACGACGTGCGACCGTCCCGATCTCGTCGATCGACGCATTCAGGCGGGCGCGCACCGCCGCAATCCCCTCGGGCTCCGTCCCCTCTTCGGGTGGATCGCCAAGCGCCCGCAACTGGGCCAGCAACGGCGCCAGCTGTGTTTCCGCATTGGACCCGATGTTGAACATCGCCTGGCGACCGCCTTCGAGCTCGGCCAGCAGATACTTGATCCGCGCCTCCGAGAGCTCGCCCGCCGAAATCGCCGCTTCGATCTCATCGGCACCCTCGCCCATCTGAGCGAGCATCTCCGCCGGAGAAAGGGGCGCATCCTGCGTCGCCCCGACACCCGCCCAGAGGCAAAGGCAGACGACCATCAAAAGGCGGAGCCACGTGCGCATCGCCCACCCCTAACGGGTCGGAGACAGGGCGGTCAACGAGACGGACATCCGATTAGGTGAGGTCTTCGGTGAAATCTGATCGAACTTTGTCAGACGTGCCCGTGACGCGGAAACCAGAGGGCTCTCGAACCATGTGTTGCGACATTGCGTCGATCACGCTGATGGCCGACATCGAGCGACAGATCGATTGGGAGCACGAAAGCGAACGGGGCAATCGGTGAATTGGGTGCGGGATGTTCTGGGCCTGGCATGACTAGAACCGCCGTCGGACCTCAAGGGGAAACCTGCGACTGACGGACTTCCAGCGTATGCGCCCCTCAACCGGGAGCAACTTTCTGAGTGCGGCACCAATCCTCTTCAACAATCCAGGCCTTGCTGGCGCCATCTTTTGTAACCCCGGCGACGTCTTGGCCGTCCATGCTGCAGCGTAAGTGCTTTGTTGCGGGACAATGCGTCCATCTGTTTCCGTGACTTTTTCTGCAACCAATGCAATCCCGAAGCAGCCACCGCCCAGCCCACCGAACGACTTCTTGTTCAATGATCCAGGTGAATAGGCTCCGAAGTCCCACGGTGAGCCGTCATCAGCAGTACCTTCGTAGCGGAAAAGATCAAACCTCGGCAGTTCAAGGCGATTAGCGCTGTAAAAATCCCAGAATTGTGTCGGGGAGAACATGTGGAAGCCATGGTCAATGTGGTTTGACGAGGGAGCCTGGTGGACGATTCGTCCACCGACCTTCGTGAACTCAACAGCGTTCCGAAAAGCGTTGGGCAGGTGAAACACATGCTCAAAAGTGCCCGCATCTAGGACCATGTCATACAGCCCGAGATGCTCCGCCGGGACGCCATCGGCGTTCAGGTCGAACATGAAATCGCAACCCTCGAAGCTGTCTACATCGGTGGTGACGACCCGATCAAAACCTAACCGGGTGAAGACGTGCTCTGACGTGACGGTGCCTTCAATCAGCGTCTTTTGCACGCTGGGCACCGGTGGACGGAGCTGAAACCCCATCTTGTGGGCCAGCGACTCGAAGCCAGCTTCATCCATAAAAACGTTCTGCACCCCGAACGTCAGCAGACTGCCTTCGAACGGGCGTCGCTGGGCTTCCTCTATCATCCACGCAATTGCAGCACGCGACAAACCCATCAGACCGCCTCCTTCTTCGCTCGACGCCTCTGCGCCATCGCAGGATCGGTCCTAACCATGTCGCGGGATCGTGCCAGACATAGCAGTTCTCGCCCTCCGGACACCGAGGCGTTTCACAGCTTAACGAAATGAGAAAGGCGATTTGAGGGCTAGGCGTCCTCGAACACAGTCGGGACCTTGCTCCCGGAGCCATTCATGAGCCAATCGGGAGTAGGAAGGCCCTTGTCCCGAAGGAAGCTCGGGTTGAACAGTTTTGACTGGTAGCGGCTGCCGTAGTCGCAGAGGATCGTCACGATTGTCTTGCCGGGACCAAGCTCGCGCGCAAGGCGGATGGCGCCTGCCACGTTGATACCAGTGGAGAGGCCCATGCAGAGCCCCTCCTCGCGCAGGAGGTCAAAAACGATGGGGATCCCCTCTGCGTCCTCGATCTGGAAGGGATGATCGGGCGAAAAGCCTTCCAGATTGGCGGTGATGCGGCCCTGGCCGATCCCCTCGGATATCGAGGAGCCGGAGGCCTTCAGCTCGCCGTGGGCGTAGTAGTGCCAGAGGGCGGCGCCCATCGGGTCGGCGAGGCCGATCTGGACGCCGGGCTTGCGCGCGCGCAGCGCCTCGGCGGTGCCCGCCAGAGTGCCGCCGGATCCTACGGCGCAGATGAACCCGTCCACGGCGCCCTGGGTCTGCTCGAAGATCTCGGGACCAGTCGAGTCGATATGCGCCTGACGGTTCGCCACATTGTCGAACTGGTTCGCCCAGATCGCGCCGTTGGGAAGCTCGGCTGCCAGTTTCTCGGCCAGACGGCCCGAGTACTTCACGTAGTTGTTGGGGTTCTTGTACGGCACCGCTGGCACTTCGACCAGCTGGGCACCGGCCAGGCGGAGCATGTCCTTCTTTTCCTGGCTCTGGGTCTCGGGGATCACGATCACGGATTTGAAACCCATGGCCGCGCCAACCACCGAGAGGCCGATACCTGTATTGCCCGCCGTGCCCTCGACAATGGTGCCACCCGGGCGCAGCCGGCCCTTCGCAACGGCATCGTCAATGATCCATTTCGCGGCGCGATCCTTGACGGATTGGCCCGGGTTCATGAACTCGGCCTTGCCGAGGATTTCGCTACCGGTGAGTTCGGATGCCTTGCGCAGGCGGATCAGCGGTGTATTTCCGACGGCGTCGGGCAGATCCTTGTAAATACACATGTTCCCCATCCTGTTCCCGTGAATAGTCCAGAACGACTTAGCCTCGGGAGCCCGCAACCACAACCCCGGGTGCTGCGCGCCGGGGTAAACGGCCGTGTACCTCAGTGAGACCTAACCGGTCTTGAGGCGCGCGGCGTTTCCTTGGAGCCAAAGCAACGACAAGATCGCAGGGCCGTTGTTGATCTCGCCGGTTCCGATCGCAGCCAGCGCATCCTCAAGGGGAACAGTGAAGGCACGAATATCCTCGTTCTCGACCGCCAGTCCGAACACGCCTCCCTGCCCCGAAAGATCGGCCGCTGCGACATAGGAGGTGATATGCTCCGCCGCGAACCCCGGCGCCGAGTAGTATGCGGCCACCTGCTCGATCCGGTCGAGATCCAGCCCCGCTTCCTCCCGCGCTTCCCGACGAGCACAGACCTCGGGATCCAGTTCATGATCGATGCGGCCAGCAATGACTTCTATGGACCACGGGTTGTGGTCACCACGGGCATATGCTGCGGCACGAAACTGCTCGATCAGCAGGACATGTCCGGTGGCAGGATCGTAGGGGAGAACCGTGACGGCGTCGCCGGAGGTGAACACGGTGCGGTCGATCGGCGCCGACCAGCCGCCGTCATTGAGGCGATGGCGCAGGCGATGCTCCTCAACCGCAAAGAACTGCGTGTAAGGTCGGTCAATCGCGAGGCTCTCGACATCTTCCCGCGTCCACCCATGCCGGATCGTGTCTGGCACTACCGCGGCAGTTCGGGCACGCGCGCGCATCCGGGCACGGATCATGACGCCCGGCCAAATTGAATCGATATCGCCGACCGGCACGATGTCTATGTGCGCCATCAGCTCCTCTGCGGCGGCAAGAGCGACCTCGCGCTCATCACGCACCCATTTCCCGTAGTCCCAAAGCCCGTTGCTTTCCGGTGCCTTTCCGGTGGTCCGGAAGTAGTGCGCATCCTCGGCGCCGACGGCTGTCTGGACGACCAATGGGGCGAGGTCGTACTCGTCCTCCTCAAAGTACTTGAGCCGATGGATATCGGCCGCACTCAACCCAGTTGCCAGCACACCTTCCGCCACCGCGTCACGAGATGCGGAGAGATGGGGATAGGCCTCATCTGCCAGCGTGCGCGTAGCGAAGCCCGGCGCCGTCGCCGGCCGCAAATCTCCGGGATCGACCACACGGCCCAGAACAATTTCCAACAGCTCCTGATCTCGGAGCGATCCGAAGAAGAACAGCGATGTCATGGCAGGCACCCGGGATGGAGAGCGATCACGCGGCGACGTACCGTGGGAGACGTCCGAACGCGACGGTTTTCTCAACTTCGATCTTTGATTCCACCTAGTGGACTGAAAGCCAGACGGTTCTGATCTACATTCGCCCACGAGCAGGTTCGAAAGAACTGAGTGATCCGGATCGTGAATGTGAGCGTACAATGTACCAAAGACAAAGAGTCGAGCAAAGAAACATGGCACAGCACCACCCGTCCAGCGACATCGTCGCGGACTATGCTTGTGGCTCCGCCACACCGGGAATGTCGCTGCTGATCGCAGCGCAAATGACCGGAGAACCGACAATTCGTGAGCGCGCCCGCGTGATCGAGGGCATCGGTGGCATGCTACTCGCGACCGAAGACGCGGCGGAGATGAGCGTGGATGCACTCGACCGCACGCTGGAGGCGTTGGATGTGCCTGAGGTGGAGACGGCGGCAGACGACCGGTCGGGGCCCATACCGGCTGTGGTGCTCGACCAAATCGGCATGTCGTACGACGACATCCCGTGGCGTTTCATGCTTCCGGGTGTGTCGGGCTATGACTTCGAGGGCTTCGAGGGTGAGCACGTCTCCTTGCTGCGCGCGAAACCCGGGGCGAAGGTGCCAAAACACACGCATGCGGGTACGGAAGCGACCCTGGTGCTTCAGGGCGCGCTGTCCGATGACGGAATCGTCTATTCCAAGGGGGATGTTGCGATCAACGATGAGAGCGACGACCACCGTCCCGAGATCGTCGGGGACGAGATCTGCATCTGTCTGATCGTCCGGGAAGGCGATCTGAAGTTTACGGGCCGTCTTTCGCGGATTCTGAACGTGATCGGCGGATAGCGAAATGGACAGGCGCCAGCTTTTGGGGTTGGGGATCGCAGGGCTGCTTCCGCTGCCGGCGATCGCTGCAACATCGGCGTCTCGAAGCTTTCGCATTATCCGCGACGGGTCCGATATCGGCACTCACACGCTGTCCGCCACCAAGGGTCCAAACGGGTTCGAGATCGACATCACCATCCGAATTGCGGTCAAGCTGCTCGGGATCACCGTCTACCGCTACGAGATGGACAACCGCGAGCTCTGGACGGGCGGCAACCTCCAGAACATCCAGAGCCGCGTGAACGACGACGGCACCGATGATTTTGTCACGGCGCGTCGCGAAAACGGCAAGCTGATGGTCGAAGGCTCATCTTTCACGGGCGAGGCTCCGGACGGGATTGCAACGACCAGCTACTACAACAAGGCATTCCTCGACCGCCGACCCTGGATGTCCACCCAGTCAGGCCGTCTGCTGAGCATCTCGATCGCCGAAGGCGGACCGAACGCCTACAAAGTCAGCGGGGATCTGGTCACAACGCTCGAGTACGATGAGCGGGGCGAGTGGATCAACAGCCGGTTCGATGCCGGCGGCGAGGCAGCGTTCTACGAGATCACGAGGGAAAGCGGGCTTATCGGGGAACTCTGGGCCTCCGCGTGAGTGTATTCGACAAGATAGTGGCGCCGACCGATGGTTCGGCGTGGATCACGGGTGCGTCGGGCGGTATCGGTCGCGCAGTGGCGCTCAAGCTCGCTGGCAACGGCTGGACGGTTTTTGCGACCGCGCGCGGGGCGGCGGAACTGGACAAGCTGGCGGCCGAAAGCGAGACGCTGCCCGGCCGGATTGTTCCCAAACCCGGCGACGTGACGGACATGGACGGGATGGCTCAGGTCGTCGGCGAGATCACGGCGGAGGGCCCACTGGCCCTGACGATCCTTAACGCCGGGATCTACAAGCCCATGCGGGCGCAAAACTTCTCGGCAAAGAACGCGCGACTGACGTTCGATGTGAACCTGACCGGCGTCTCGAACGGGCTGGCCCCGGTGCTGGAACACATGATTGCACGCAAGACAGGCCATATTGCGCTCGTGGCCTCCGTAGCAGGGTATCGCGGCCTTCCAGACGCGGCGGCGTACTCTGCGACCAAGGCCGGTCTGATCGCCATGGCGGAGGCGTTGGCGATGGATCTCGTCGATCTGGGCGTGCGGATCTCGGTGATCAACCCTGGCTTTGTCGAGACGCAGGCAACCTCGGTCAACGATTTCGAGATGCCCATGCTGATGCAGCCCGAAGAAGCTGCGGAGGCGATTGTATCCGGGCTTGGGAAGCCGGGATTCGAGATCCGGTTCCCCTGGCAGTTCGCCGCTGTCCTGCGTCTTATCGGGCTCTTGCCCAACCGAGCGTACATCTGGGCGGTACGCAAGGCGCTGGGTTGGGACAAGATGGACCGCTGAGTCAGACTTACTCGAAGACCGCCGCCTCCTCGGAGTCGACCGCCGTCCGATCGAGCGGGAAGTCCCACATCAGCCAGACGGCCCAGAGCTTCAGCGCTATCGGCACCCCAGCATAGAGCCAGACCAGAACACCGAGCGTGAACGGCTCGTTGTCGGCGCCGCCACTGAAACCGGCAAAGCCAAGCACAATCAGCGCGAGGCCCGAAGACAAGGCAAGCGCCGCCTTCGTCACAACCTGCCAGATCGCGAAGAAGAGCCCCGCCCGCGCAGCCCCTGTGCGCCGCGTGTCAAGCTCCACCACATCCGCCTGGATCGCGGGTGGCAGGGACAGATCCGCGCCAAAGGCGAGGCCCGTGAGGATGGAGATCGCCAGAAACTGTACCGCGTCACCCGGGCCAAGCGTCAACGCCCACGCGAAGATCGCGCACGCCCACAGCATCGCGACACCCCACGCCCGGTGTTTGCTGGTGCGGCCTGCCAGCCAGCTCCAGAACGGCACCGCCAGTATGGCCGCAAGGAAGTAGGACAGAAGCGAGGCCGCAGCGACCGGAACGCCACCCAGCATCTCGTCACCCGCCATCAAGTAGTCGGCGACGAAGAACAGAAATAACGTCACCGGCAGGCCATTGGCCGCCCCGTTCACGAACCAGGCAGCCAGCAAGCAGCGAAACGGGGCGTTGGCCTTCATGGCCTCCCAGCCGTCGGCCACGCTGATCTTGCGGGCCGAGACCGCGCGATCAGGCACACGCCAAAGGGCAACCAGGACACCGATCGGAAGGGCAACCATCACGCAGAGGGCCAGCGCACGCAAACCGGCACCACCTTCGCCTGCCTGGAAGTAGAGCACCGTCGCCGCCAGCGTACCGACAAGCACCACGCTCTCCCGCCAGGCGGTCACCCGGGTCCGGCCGGTGTAATCGGGCGCAATCTCGGCACCCCAAGCTGCGTAGGGCGTCTGCGCCATCGTCCAGCCGAGAGTGACAATGAAAAGCCAGAAGGCAGCATGGGCAAGCCCCGCGCCCTCGGGCGGCACGAACGCTTGCCACGTCCCCAGCAGAATGACCGGCACCGACAGCACGAGCCATACGCGTCTGCGCCCCCAACGCTCGGGAGTTCTGTCGGAGATCCAGCCGATGGCGGGGTCAGAGACCGCGTCGAACATCCGGATCGCGATCCAGACAGCCCCGAGAGCGGCGACATCGACACCAATGCTCTCGTAGTAGGGCGTGACGTAGGTGAAGAGCGGCAGATACAGCACCGCCAACGCGAACGCTGGCAGGGCATATGCGAACAATGTCTGTCTGCTCAGCGACATGGCGGGGAGGTGGCTCGGCGCGCGGCCGCTTCAAGACCCCGCCGCGACGTCAGGCCTTCCCCGCTCGTTTCTCGCGAAACAACACAAGCACCCAGTGGAGGAGTTCGGTGGCGACACCCACCGCGGCGCTCGAGCCAAGCACGATCATCAGCAACGCAAAGCTGCCGTAGTAGCCCGTGAGCGGATAGACCGTATCGCTGACCACGGATAGTACGCCGTCGAAAGAGTGGATGGTCTCGGTCTCGAACCCCTTCACGATTTCCCGGGCCACGCACAGCAACGCACCGAAGAAGAGCGCCAGGACACCCGCCCAAACTCCGTTGGCAAAGGCGACGATGAAGCCCCAACCTTGCCGAATCGCGAGGTTGAAATAGCCGGAGATGGCAGCCGCCAGGGGAAGCAGCTCCAGCATTTGCGGAAACGCCCGCACCAGATTATCGGCCTCACCCCGTGACACTGCCCAACTGGCCGCCCATGCAAGGAGAACAGCGCATATAACCCGATACAGAAGCAATCCCTGCCAGCCCCCGTTCACTGGTTGAACACATGCTTAACGGTCTGGTTGTTAGGTTACAGGCTGCCTCAACTAGGCGGGGCGGCGCAAGGTCATTTGAGTGACGTCGCAGGTGCCACCGGCAAAACACGCCGCACAGCTTGCCAGGTAGAAGTTCCACATACGCCGGAACCGGTCATCAAAACCCAGCTTCGCAACGTTGTCCCAGCGTGCGTTAAAGCTGTCGTACCACTCGCGCAGGGTGCGTGAGTAGTCCTCGCCGAACTCCAGGGATCCCCCATACACGAGCCCCTGTTGTTCGGCGGCGCGACGTGCGGCAGACGGCGCCGCGAGCATCCCCCCCGGAAATATGTACTTCTGGACGAAGTCTGTCGACCGCCGGTAGCTGTCGAACAGCGCCTCCGCGATCGTTATCATCTGGATTGACGCCGCCGCACCAGGTTTCAGCCGATCGAAGACAGAACTGAAGTAGGTGGGCCAATACCGCTCGCCCACGGCTTCGAACATCTCGATCGAGGCGATCCCGTCATAGGTGCCCCGCTCGTCGCGGTAGTCGCGCATCACGATCTCGGCGCGTTCGGCGAGACCGGCTTCGAACAGGCGTTTGCGGGCGAAGTCATGTTGCTCGCGCGACAACGTCAGGCCAGTGACATAGGCACCGCGTTCACGGATGGCGTATTCGGCGAACCCGCCCCAGCCGCAGCCGATCTCGAGCAGGTGATCACCGTGGCTCACCCCCATACGGTCACAGATCGAGGCGTACTTGTTCTGCTGTCCCTGCTCCAGCGTCTCACCCTGCCCCGAGAACAGTGCGGACGAGTACGTCATCGAGGGGTCCAGCCACAACCTGTAGAAATCGTTGCCAAGGTCGTAGTGGTGCGAGATGTTCCGCCGTGAGCCCCGCTTGGTATTGGCCCGAAGCCAGTGGCGCAACCGCTCATAGGCCCGCACCAGCCCGGCGCCAGGAAATCCAGCCGAGATCTTCTCGTTGTTCATCAGCGCAACGTCCAGGAGGGCACGCAGGTCGGGGCTGTCCCACCAGGCATCCATGTAGGCCTCGGCAAACCCCAACTCGCCATCCCTGACAATCCGGCCAAAGAGCGCGGAGTTGTTCACCGTGAAATGCCCATCCGGACCGGGTTCCGAGCCCTGGGCACGGAACGTTCGGCCATCAGGCAGGGTGAAGGACATGCTGCCATAGCGGATCTGTTTCAGGATGCTGAAAACAGTCTCACACCAGCGCGGCAAATCCGGCTGTCCCGTCGTCGTCTCGAACGCCATCGCGCCCCGTCACTCTCTTACCCAACCCCGTGGGATCAATTAATCGGAAATCTCGCCAGGTTTCCAGCCAAACGTGGCTGCGATCCTATGGCGCAGCGATGGTGTCGTCATGTCGGGGTCCGGATAGGGCCCACGATAGGGCCGAAAGCGCGCGCCTTTCAGCGCCAGCCGCAGGGCCTGCCAGTGAATGGCGGCGAAAACCTTCAACGTCATCAGCGGGTGTCGCAGCCACTGGCCGAGCAACGCCCGGTCGCTCAGCGGGCGGCGCACCCCCGACTGCGTGGCGATCAACCAGGGGCCTGTGGCATCGTGCTGGCGGATCTTCAACGCAAGCCTCTCCCCGGGGGGTCTGATCGTGAAGCGGTAGGTCTGATCCATCGCGATGAAGGGCGAGACGTAGAACGCCTTGTCGACCTGGTGGCGGGCCGCGCCGTCGTCTTGCGGGGCGATCGGCACGACGTAGGGATGCTGGTCGCCAAAGGTGTTCTTCACCTCGTAGACGATCGAGGTCACCCGCCCGTCGGCATCCTCGCAATAGTACACCGAGAGCGGATTGAAGACGTAGCCAAGGATCCGGGGGAAGGCGAGGACCCGGATCCGTGCCGGGGCAGGCAACCCGTGTTCGGCCAGCCGTGCCTCGACCCAGGGCCTGAGGTCCGATCCGTCGCGCGGCCCGTGGTCGCGTTGATGAAAGGACATGAGACCGAAGCGATCGAGCCGAAGCAGGCGCAAGGCCCCGAACGTCTCTTTCAACCGGTCGATGTCCAACAGCATCGTGAAGACGCGATATCGGAACTTGTGGGCGAACGGTGTGAGCCGCATGTGCATCACATGGCCCTGATAGAGGCACCCGCCAGAGTACGGATCTTCACTCAGCGGCATGCAGCACCTTGGGTGACAACGGTGCGCCCGTGTCCTTCACCCAGGCAGGTCGCGAGCCCAGCGCCTCGGCGACCCGAAGCCCCGAGCGCAGACCATCCTCGTGGAAGCCATAGCCCAGCCAGGCCCCGGCGAACCAGACGCCGCCACGCCCCTGCACGTCATCGATCACTTTCTGTCCGATGAAGCTGGCCCGATCGAACAGCGGATGATCATAGGTGAATTCGGCATGTGTCAGGGCGGCGTCCGGCTCGCGCGTAGGGTTCAGACTGACGAACAACGGCCTGTCCTCGCGAATGCCCTGCAGACGGTTCATCCAGTAGCTCACGGGAGCCGGACGCTCGTTGTCGCCGTTTGCCAGGAAGTTCCAGCTTGACCACACGCGGCGGCGCTTGGGCATGAGCGCCGGATCGGAATGCAGAACCGCCCGGTTCACAGACGTCCGGAACGGCGCCAATGCCGCGGCCTGCTCCCTATCCGGCGAACTCAGAAGACCACGTGCCACGGGGCCGTGCGTTGCGATCACCACCTGATCGAACGTCTCTTGTGTGCCGTCGGCAAACCGTACCAGCGGGCACGCGGAAGCCTGGTCCACCGCCACGACCTCGCGGCCGATCATCGCGCGCGGACCCAGTCGGGCGACCAGCCGGCTGACATATTCCCGCGACCCACCGTCGACCGTTCGCCAACGCTGTGCCGGATCCAGCCCCGTCATCAGATCGTGATTCACAAAGAAGCGCACGAAGCTTTCGGCCGGAAAGTGCATGACATCCGCAAGACAGGTCGACCAGATCGCCCCACCCATCGGCAGCAGGAAGCGATCCTGGAACCAGGTCGAGAAGCGCCGCTGCACCAGCCAGTCACCGAGGCTCTGCCCTTCCAACTGACCGCTGGCCAGATCCTTTGGTGCCACCCGTGTGAACCGGAGGATCTCGGAGAACGTCTTGAGGAACCGCGGATCCATCACACGCCAGCGCTGGGCGAAGATCTTCGAGATGCTGTCG
>JBCCDA010000032.1:0-37388 GCA_039033215.1 Pseudomonadota bacterium
CCCCCCCCCCCCCCCCCCCCCCCCCCCCCCCCCCCCCGCGCGCCGGGGGGGGGGGGGGGGGTGGGGGGCCCGCCACCGGTCGGAAGCCATGGCGATGCCGTCAGGGATCGTCAGGGCGCGCGACAGCGCAGCGAATTTGTGCCGCGCCTCTCAGGCGGCCAGCATGCGCTCGACGATCTCGCGGGTATTGCGGGACAAATCCGGCACCTCCGCGATCCGGGTCATTTCCGCCCGGATCAGCGTCTGGCGATCATCGGTATAACGCTTCCAGCTCTCGAACGCGCCCGCCATTCGGGCCGTTGTCTGCGGATTGAGCTTGTCGAGCCTGATCAGCCAGTCCGCGAAGAACCGGTACCCGGCGCCATCCGTGGCATGAAAGCCGGTCGGATTGGCCATGGCGAAGACGCCGACAAGTGAGCGAAAATTGTTGGGGTTCGTCCAGTCAAAGCTCGGATGTCCGGTCAGAGCCTCGACGCCGGCGAGCGTCCCCGTCCCCGGCGCACTCGCCTGCAGCGCCAACCACTTGTCGATGACCAGGGAATCGCCATGCCAGACATCGTGGAAGCGGGCCAAAGCGGCCTCTGCACCGGGCGCCTCGTTGTGCACGAGGGCGCGGAGCGCGGGCAGGCTCATGGTCATGTTGTCTGCACGCTCGAACTGCTGCTCTGCGAGCGCGATGCCGACCGGTGACGCCTCCGCCAGCAGCATCAGGCACCGGTTCGCCAAGGCGCGCTTCGCGGCGCTCTCTGCATCCGGGGTGTAGGTTCCCGCCACCGCCATCGATTGGTAGGTTGTGCCGAGCGAGTCTGCCAGTGACGTACCAAGCGCCACGCGCATGGCCCGGAGCCCCCGGTCCACCGCGTCCGGGTCGACGAGGTCGCCGCGGCGGTGGATCTCGGCCGCCATCTCATCGGCCCCCGGCGCATCGAGCGCCATCGCCTTGAAGGCGGGATCCAGCGTCTCTTCGGCGAGCAGGTTGCCAAGCGCCGCCGTCCAGTCGTCTGGCACGGGCGCGCCGCCGATCACCCGCAACGCGATGTCGATCGCATAGGCGCGCCCTGCTTCCCAGCGCGCAAAGGGGTCTGTGTCATGGGCCAGAAGGAAGGCGCGTTCCTTGTCGCTGACCTCGCGTTCGACGAGCACTGGCGCCGAGAACCCGCGGTTGACCGACAGCACCGGTTCGGCGGGGAGCGATGAGAAACGGAACGTCTGCGTCTCCTTCGTCATCTCAAGCACGGTGGTCGGCAGGATCTCCTCGCCATCAGGCCCCAGCATCCCGACCGCCATCGGGACGACGTGCGGGCCCTTGTTGGACTGGCCCGGTGTCTCGGGGATCTCCTGGCGGAGCGTCAACGTATAGACGCCGTCGACTTCCTCCCATTCTCCCTGCATATGCACCCGCGGTGTCCCTGCCTGGCGATACCAGAGCCCGAACTGGCCGAGATCGCGCCCGGTCGCGTCCTCGAACACCTTGATCCAGTCTTCGATCGTGCAGGCCTGACCGTCGTGGCGCTCGAAGTAGAGATCGGTGCCCTTGCGGTACGCCTCCGGCCCGATCAGCGTATGGAGCATCCGGATGACCTCGGCCCCTTTCTCGTAGACCGTGGCCGTGTAGAAGTTGTTGATCTCGATGTACTCCTCGGGCCGCACGGGATGGGCCAACGGCCCTGCGTCCTCGCGAAACTGGCGCGACCGCAACTGCTGGACATCCTGGATACGTTGCACGGCCTCGGATCGCTCCTCGGCCGAGAACTGCTGGTCGCGAAAGACCGTGAGGCCCTCCTTGAGGCAAAGCTGGAACCAGTCGCGGCAGGTGATCCGGTTGCCCGTCCAGTTGTGGAAATACTCATGCGCGATGATCGACTCGATCAGCTCGTAGTCCCGGTCGGTCGCCGTCTCGGGCGAGGCCAGCACATACTTCGAGTTGAAGATGTTCAGCCCCTTGTTCTCCATCGCACCCATGTTGAAGTCGTCGACCGCGACGATCATGAAGAGGTCGAGATCGTATTCGCAACCATAAGCGTCCTCGTCCCAGCGCATGGAGCGTTTCAACGCATCCAGAGCATAGGCGCATTTGCCCTCATCGCCCGGGCGGACATAGACCTTAAGCTCAACATCGCGGCCCGAGGCGGTTCTGAAACGATCATCGGCGCTGACCAGATCGCCGGCAACGAGTGCAAAGAGATAGCTCGGTTTGGGGTGCGGGTCGTGCCATTCGGCGAAGTGCCGACCCCCCGGCAGATCACCCGAAGCCACCAGATTCCCGTTTGAGAGCAGCACGGGGCAGGTTGCCACATCTGCCTCTATTCGGACATCATAGATGGTCATGACATCCGGGCGGTCGGGATAGTAGGTGATCTTGCGAAACCCCTCGGCCTCGCACTGAGTGCAGAACATGCCCTTCGACAGATAGAGCCCCTCAAGCTCGGTGTTGCTCTCTGGGTCGATCTCCGTCTCGCACGTCCAGGTGAAGGCGTCGGGCAGAGGGCCCTTCAAGGCAAGGCCCTCGCGGTGGGTCTCGATCCGCTCCATGGCGTCCGTGCCGTCGACCTCCGCCGAGACCAGCGTCAGCTTGCGCCCGTCCAGCACCAGTTCGTCAGCGTCGCCCGTCCGACGGAACCGGATGGTTGTGCGCACCCGGGTGGCCGAGGGCGCAAGATCGAAGACCAGACTTACCCGTTCGACCTCCCATGCGGGCGGGCGGTAATCGGCAAGCCGCGTGGGCGTCTGATCCGGTGCGTCTTCGGTGCGCATGCGGGTTCTCCTATCGCTCCCGGCACACATAGCGCCCAGCGCGGTCCCTTGGTAGGGGCAAGCGCGGCGAACTGACCTGTGCACGCCAACATCGCCTGGGCTTGACCCGGGACCTCTACTTCGGCTCATAGAGGCCCCGGGCCGTTGCCCGGGACGTATCGCGCCCAGCGCGGCACGCTAGGGAAGGACCGCATGGCCCGTAAGACTGCTCCGCGAAAAAGCGCCCAAACCCCCGCAAAGGGTCGGGCTGGTGCCCCAAAACCCGCCCGCTCGCGCAGGAAGGCCCCGCCTCAGGACCGCCGACCCTGGGCGCTCTGGGGCGTCGTGCTGGTGCTGGCCATAGCGGCCCTGCGTCTGGCTGTGAACACCTTCGACCTGGTGCCCGTGCACTTCGACGAGGGCCAGTACTGGGCCTACGGGCAAGAGCTCGCCTGGGGCCACTTCTCGAAACCGCCCCTCGTCGGCTGGGTGATCTATGCAGCGACCTGGGTGGGCGGGGATACGACGTTTGCGCTGCGGGTCGGCGTGGTGATTGCCCATGCGCTTGTGGCCTGGCTGGTATTTCTGACCGGGCGGCGGCTGTTTGACGGGCGGACAGGCTTTTGGGCCGCGGCAGGTTACACCGCAGCGCCGGGGGTCACTGTCTCATCTATGATCATGTCAACAGACCCCGTGATGATGGCGGGCTGGGCGCTCGCACTCTACGCTTGGGTCCGGGCGGCCGAGGCGCATCCCAAGGACGGCGCGCGCACCTGGTGGGCGCTGCTTGGCCTCGGGCTCGGGCTGGCGATGCTCGCGAAGTACACCGCACTCGCCTTTGCGGGCGGCGCGCTCGGCTATGCGCTCTTCTCGGCGCGCGGGCGCGACTGGATCGGAACAGCGGTGGCCGCGGCAGTGGGCTTTGCGGTCTTGCTGCCAAACATTCTCTGGCAGATCTCCTATGACTTCGTCACAGTGGGACATGTGGCCGAGGATGCAGCTCCCGGCGGCGCCTCCTTCAATCTCGACAAGATGGCCGAGTTCATCGGCGCGCAGCTGGGCGTCATCGGCCCGGTTTGGTTCGGCGCCATGCTCTGGGCGCTCTGGGGCCGGAAGACGTGGTTGGCTGACTGGCGGATGCGCTTGCTTGCCTGGCAGACGTTTCCGCTTCTCCTCGGCATGATCGCCGTGGCCTTCCTCAGTCGCGCTCAACCGAACTGGGCCGCACCCGCCTATGTCGCGGGCTCGATCCTGGCGGCGCACTGGCTGCTTGGACGAGACTGGGGCAAGGCGCTCAAGGTGCAAGCCGCCGTCGGAGCCATTGCGGCGATCTTTCTCTACGGCGCTGCCTGGGCCTTCGCGACCCATCCGATGTCACTGCCGCGTGGCCCCGATCCGTTCAAGAAGATGCGCCTCTCCCAGCCGTTCTGCGAGCGCACGCTGGCCGCCTTCGCCGAGGAAGGGGCCGAGGTCATGCTCTCGAACGACCGCCGCCGGCTCAGCGAGTGCATGTTTTTGGGCGGGCTCACGTTCCAGGACATCGCCGTCTGGAATCCCGATCTGATCCCCGACAACCACCACGAACTTGTCGCGACGCTTTCGCCCGGCGACGAGCGGCGCATGATCCTCGCTGTGCTCCATGCGCCCTCGGCGCCGGCGATGGCGGACCGCTTCGACGAGGCGCGCGAAATCGATACAGGCACGTTCGAAACCCACAGGGGTCGCGCCTTCGGCTATTCTATCTGGGTCGTGCAAGGCTTCCGGGGGTACTGACACCGCCCTGGCGGGTCACGACGGGCGCGCCCTAGGAAGCGTGGCCGGTGTCGTTGAGGGAGTCAATCAGGGATCCGTAGTAGTCGTACACGGATGGCGCGTCATCCGGGTCATGCCTGACCACCTCAAGCGCAGCCCGTACTTCTCGCGCAGCATCTCTTCGATCTCGCTGGCAATGAAATCGTTGAGCTCCGAACCGTCCAATCCCCGAGCCGCAGCGTCTTCAAAGAAGGTCTCGGTGCGGTTGGCCAATGGCCCAAGATCGTAGCCTCCGTCCCCGAACTGCGCCGCAATCGGCTTGCCATCCACGAGGAAAGTGGTGTGCACGTCGCGGGCCTTGTTGGATGCGTCAATCTGTGCCCCGAGCCAGTCGCTGAACCAGTCGGCGCCCAAAACTCTGGCGGCTTCGACCTGAAACTGCGCTTCGGATAACGCCGCTCCGGTCAGACGCACGCCCTCGCTCGGACGGTCGCCTTTCCTGGCCTCCGACACCTTATCGGCAAAGCCGCCGTCTTCTGCGACAGCGCGCTCCGCAAGCCGCTGCCGCACCAACTCATTGAAACTCTGCTGCATGAAATTGCTTCCGACACTCAGGGTCATGTCCAAATCCTTCTGATCTTGGTTAAGGCGCATTCTACGCCGTTACGCAGCGCCACCGCTCTTCATCTGGCCAGAAATACCTCGAGAGCGCGAGAGCAGAGCTCTCGCCCGGGGCCCGCAGGGCTCCGACACCCCGCGCCCCGGACGGCGATCCGGACCCCGCCAATCCCTCGCATCACCATGCCAGTTGCGTCGAAATACCTTGAAATTTACGAAGAATTATCCAAATGCCCATAGACCCTGTGCCCATGATCATCGGGTCCCCGCCGTGAGGCACAGTGGACCCGGCCACGGCAAGCGGTGAGGACGGCGGATTAGCGACCCGCCCTGTGCATCGCGGCCCTCAAGGGCCAACGGACGAACGGTGGCTGTGCAGTCATCTTAGGCAAAGTCCTCTGGACCGTCCCTTCTTTCAGACGACCCGGTGCTTGTGCTCGCCCGCACCGATCCCCCGCATGAGACTTCGCATAGGCCCAGGCTCCATCCCGGACCGCGCTCTTGCGTGCCTGCCCGGCACTGGCGCGTCTGAACACGCCGCCTACGGCTGGTCCCTCGACCTGATCTCATGGTTGCCCAGGGCCTGGCCGACGATCGCCTCCAGATAACAGCGGGCGTCGTCGGGGGCGCAATGGCTCCAGTCGGTGCGCATGGCATTGATCAGGTTCGCCACTTCCGCCAGGGGCATTGCCTCGGAACCCTGCTGAGCAAGCGACCTGTTGATGAGCGGCACCACATAGCCTTCGGTTGCGTTGACATCGTATTCGTACCACGCCTTTGAGGCTTCTGCGATGCACCCGTCGTGATCGGATCCGGCCACGCACCGCTCCTCCAGGTGCAGGACGCAGCGCTCAATTGCGCCGTCGCCATGCCCAAAGCCAATGCAGAACGACGAGCCCGGCGGGTCGGCCAGGGCGGGCATGGCCACGAGGCCAACCCATACGGCGCCGAGCAGACCGAGCCTCCTCAAGGGCCCGGCCAGCGTTGACCGGATGCGCCCATGCCCGGCGTCAGAAGCGTGGCCGGTTCGCTCGTCTGGATGTTCCAGAAGACCGCTTTCCAATGAATGAAACAGAGATCGCGGTTCACCGCAGCTTTAAGCGGTTTACCGGGAGGTGTCTCAGCCCAGGTGCGGTGGCAATCCTCAGTCGCATAGTGATGCCACCAAAGGTCGAGGTGCCCTACATCCCGGAACAGCCAAAGGGACGTCCATGCCAGTTGGTCCTTGCTAAATCGGTCCCATTGCACGCGCAGACTGGACATGCAGGCCCGCAGCCTCGTGTCGTCGGGCGCCTGGATACAAGGCTGTTTCAGAGTTTCGGTACAATGTCGGGACCAACGCCCCTCCTGCGCGAAGCACGTGGCAACAGCGTCGGTGTTCGGTAGTTCCGCGGCTGTCGTTGCTGTTGCAAACAACACCATTCCAGCCACGAAGACAGGGACGGCTTTCATGCCATCGCGGACATCAGCTCGCGCCCGATCAGCATGCGCCGGATCTCCTGCGTGCCGGCACCGATCTCCATCAGCTTGGCGTCCCGCATCATCCGGCTGACCGGCGAGTCGTTCAGATACCCCGCTCCCCCCATGGCCTGGACGGCCTGCACGGATTGCTCCATGGCCTTCTCGCTCGCGTAGAGACAACAGGCCGCCGCGTCCTGGCGCGTCACCTCGCCCCGGTCGCAGGCATCGGCGACGGCATAGACATAGGCCCGGGCCGAGTTCATCGCCGTGTACATGTCGGCGATCTTGCCCTGCATCAGCTGGAAGTTGCCGATCGACTGGCCGAACTGCTTGCGCTCGACGAGATACGGCATGATCGTGTCCATGCAGCCGGCCATGATGCCCGTGCCGATCGCGGCCAGCACGACGCGCTCGTAGTCCAGCCCCGACATCAGGACCCGCACGCCGCGCCCTTCCTCGCCGAGCACGTTTTCGAACGGCACCTCGCAATCCTCGAAGATCAGCTCGCCCGTATGGGAGCCCCGCATCCCCACCTTGTCGAGCTTCTGGCCGGTGGAGAACCCGGTCATCCCCTTCTCGATCAGGAAGGCCGTGATCCCCTTGGACCCCGCCTCCGGGTCGGTCTTGGCATAGACCACCAGCGTGTCGGCATCGGGCCCGTTGGTGATCCAGAACTTGGTGCCGTTCAGGCGGTAGTGGTCATTGCGCTTCTCCGCCCGCAGTTTCATCGAGACAACGTCAGATCCTGCGCCGGGCTCGGACATCGCCAGCGCGCCCACGTGCTCGCCGCTCACCAGCTTGGGCAGGTAGTTTTGCCGTTGTTCGGGCGTACCGTTCAGACGGATCTGGTTCACACAGAGGTTTGAGTGCGCGCCGTAAGACAATGACACCGAGGCCGACGCCCGCGCGATCTCCTCGACCACCACCGCATGAGCCAGATACCCCATCGCGGCGCCGCCGTATTCCTCTTCCACGGTCACGCCCAGGAGACCGAGCTCCCCCATCTCGCGCCAGAGATCCATGGGAAACTGATCGTCGCGGTCGATGGCATGGGCCTGTGGGGCGATGCGGTCCTGCGCGAAGCGGTGGACCATCTCGCGCAGAGCCTCGATCTCGTCGGACTGGCCGAAGGTCATGGTGGCGGTGAACATATGGGGTCCTTCTTGCGGCTCGGCGCTAACCTAGCCGGCGATCTTGGCGGCGCAAGGGATGATCGGTTGGGGATCGTCCGTGCCGGGCCGCCTCAGCTTGACCCGGTTGCCCGCGACCAGTCGAGCGGATCCCACGCAGGCGTCGGGTGGCGGTCGCGCCAGTCCACGCACCAGGCATCGATCAGAGCGTCGATGTTGTCGCTCGTCGCGTCCTCCCGATACCGCTGCTCACGACCGGCAGCAAGATCCACCGACGCGAGATAGAGCACATGGAACGTGTCGAGATCCGTGGGCCCCCAACGGGTCGCTGCCAGTGTTGCGAGTTCGTCCAGCGCGTCCTGCCCGGTCTGACCGCCCGCCTCGAGACAGCGCCGCACCAGTGCCGTGGACAGAAGCACCACCGCCTCCTCGGTACTCCCGATCACCGGCAGGCCCAGCTCGGTGGCGGTCCGGTCGAAGAGCGCCTCCATCTCGGAGGCATGGAAGGGCGCCGTCTCGCCCACCAGAATGCAGAGCGTCGGCGTCTCAAAACCCGCGAGAAGCATCCGCTCGGCCCAGTCGACGCAGGGCTCGGGGGATAGGTCAGACAGCGCGCGTCTGGCGGCGATCTCGCAGGTGAACGGCGCCATCAGGCCTGTCCTCCGATCCTTCGGTCAGGCTTTGGACGATGGCACCTTGTGGTTGAGATCGTGTGGACGGAGCGAGGGTAGGCCGCATGACCCGGCCCGAAGCCGCGCACGGTGGCCATCGCCGGAGGCGCGTCGATCTCCTTGGAAGGCCAGCCGACATGGTGGCGGTGAGCATCAGATCCTCCCGCGCTTTGCGGCGACACGCGCCGAGAGGCGGGATGGTGCAAGGATCACCACGTCGCGGAGCAATTTGGCGCCCCCTATCGTGCCGGCGATCCGGGCGACCAGATGGCATACGTTTGGCATACGCAAATCATACGGTTTTCATACGTCGAAATCGCGGTGTCCGGGCCGCGTCAGGCGTCTGCGAGCGAGACCTCGTCGAGGTAGATCTCGAAGGCCTGATGCATGTCGAAGCCCCGCACCCGGTCCGTGTGGCTGCGGAATATCTTGCGCCAGTACGGCTGAATGATCACGCCTGAGGCCTGCAGACGGCGCTGCAGCTCGGCCATCAGCCCTCGTCGGTCGCCAGGGTCGGGAACGGCGAGCGCCTCATCGAGAATGCGATCGAACTCGGGGTCGCTGAACCGCGTCTCGTTCCAGGTCGCCCCCGAGCGATAGGCCAGCGCATAGGTCTGAACCCCCAGCGGCCGGCCGTTCCAGTTGGTTGTCGAGAAGGGATATTCCCGCCATTCCACGCGGTAGCGGGCGTCTGGCTCGATCCGGCGCCGAACCTTCAGCCCTGCGTCCAGCATCTGGGCTGCGATCGCGTCGGTGCTGAGGCGGCGCCAGTCATCGTCAACCGACACAAGTTCGAACTCGTGATCGCCCTGGCCCGCTTCTTCCAGCAGTTCCAACGCCTTGGCGGGATCCCGTCCAGGTGGCGGCATGCGCGTGTACTCGGGGTGCATCGGGCCGACGTGATGGTTCTCGGCCGGGATGCCCTGGCCGCCAATGCCAACCTGCAGGACGATCGAGTTGTCGACCGCCAGCTGTGCCGCGTTGCGAACCCGCACGTCGTCGTAGGGCGGGACCTCGGTGTTAAAGCGGCAGACCAGCGTCGCGCCGGTCGAGATGCTGGTGGACGAGATGCCGATGTCATCGAGCATGCCGACGCTGCCCGCGGGTGTCTCGTGATTGCAGTCGATCTCGTCCGATCGGTAGGCCGCGACCAGTGCTGCGGGATCGGTGCCGTAGTGTCGCCAGATGGCACCCTCCAGAGGGGGCGTGCCGCCCCACCACGTGCCCTTGCGCCTGCGCACTTCGGCGCGCACGCGCGGCTCGTAGTCGACCAGCTCGTAGGGGCCAGTGCCGACAGCGAGCGCCGCCGACGCTTCGTCGCTGCCGTCGTAGCTCGGGTGCAATACAGCCGCGGGATAGTCCGTCAGACTGGCAACCAGCGCGATGTCGGCGACGGGCAGGCTCAGGCGCACGGTCATGTCATCGACCCGCTCCAGCGCCCCGTCGCGCAGTTGCCGCGTTGCCGGGTCCACAAGGCCACCCATCCGAGAAGCCATTGAATTGCCTGGACTATCCGCCTCGCACCATCGCTTGATGTTGAAGATCACATCGTCTGCGCCGAACGTGTCACCGTTTGACCAGGACACGCCCGGTCGGCACCTCAGCGTGTAGATCCGCCCGTCGTCCGATACCTCCCAGCTTTCCAGCAAACGGCCCTCGAAGGTGAAGTCCGGGCGCCAGCGGACCAGGTATTCGTTGCACTGACGCACGACGTTGGACGTCTCGGTCCAGGCCATGCGGCGCGGGTCCGTGAAGGGACGGATCTGCATGGCAATGCGCAGAACACCGCCCTGATTGCCGGTCGCCTGCGCCGGTGTCGGCTGCACTATGCCGGCAAGTCCGAACGCGGCAGCGGGGCTTGCCCCCAGGGCCGTTGCCTGCGCCAGGAACTCCCGCCGGCTGAGATCGCCACGCTTCATGGCGCCCGCGAGCCGAGGCAGCCAGGGATGCGGGCGCGTCGGGTCCGTGGGGCGGGTGGGCATAACCTGCGTCTCTCCAGCTGCTGATGTGTCGACTTGAACCACATTGGCACGCTTGGGCCAAGGCTTGGCGGGTCAAACACCGGCTCTGTTCGCACAATAGCAAGAAACTGCGGTCATACACGTACGACGGTGGAGTGATCACGAGTAACATGACCCTGAGCATCCGAATTCTGGCGCCATTGCTTGCGTTGGCTGCGTTCGCGCTGGCGGAGATCGTCTGGGTGACGATGCGCGTGATGGAGCGGGAGCCGGACGATAGCCTCCTGAAGACCTTGACGCCGGTCGTGATCGCCTTGGTTCTGGCCGTGGGGGGGGCAGTCTGGCTGTTGATGCGCGAGGTCCGGTCGATCGCCCGGCGCGCCGAGGTGCTGGCGGACGAGGTCCGCACCCTGATCGAAACCGACGTCGAGCGGCTGCCCACGGACCGCGGGGGGGCGGACATCTTCGCGGTTGCGCGACTTCGCCTGCGCGAGCTTGCGCTTCAAACCCGTGCGGCGCTGGAGAACCGGGCAGAGATCGAGCGTCAGGCGAACACGGACGAGTTGACCAATCTGCGCAACCGGCGTGGTCTCATGGTGTTTCTTGAGACAGCGCTCGATCAAGCGGGCGAGGCCGCCCATACCGGCGGTGTCGGCGTGATGCACATCGATCTCGACCACTTCAAGACGGTCAACGACACACTTGGCCACGAGGCTGGCGATTTTGTCTTGAAGGAGGCGTCGCGACGCTTGCAGGGCGTGTTGCGCGACAGCGACGTGTTGGCGAGGCTGGGCGGCGACGAGTTTGTCGCTGTCGTGCCGGGCGTCGAGGCAACCGAGGTGTTGGAGCGCCTTGCCGGTCGGATGCTGGCTCAGTTGCGCCACCCCATTCGTTTTCAGTCGCATGATTGCCTGATCGGGGCGAGTGTGGGGGCGGTGCTTGCCAATCCTGAGGACCTGTCGGCAAACCCTCAGTCATTGCTTACCCAGGCCGACCTTGCACTCTGCCAGGCAAAGGCGGGTGGGCGCGACAGGGCGGCCGTCTTCTCGGACGAGATCGCGGCGCAATTGTCGGAAGCCGAAGAACAGGCCCGTGAGATCAAGGAGGCACTGCTCGAAGGCGCGTTCGAGCCATGGTTCCAGCCGATGGTGAACGTTCGCACTGGCGACATCACGGGGATCGAACTGCTCTCGCGCTGGCATCATCCGAAACGCGGCCTCATCCAGCCCAAGGACTTCCTGATGGCGGCGGAGTCGCACGGGATGCTCGAAGAGATCGGGCTTCAGGTGCTGGGGAAGGCCTGCGGGGCGATCCAGCGCTGGCGTTCGGACGGGGTGAACGTCCCGAAGCTCTACGTCAACATGACCAGGTCGCAGCTTCTCGCGCCGGCTGCCGTCGACAAGATCACCTGGATCCTGGACGATCATAACGTGTCGCCCGATCAGATCGCGCTGGAGATCAGCGAACGGGCGCTCGTCGAGCGCAGCGTCGACCTTCTCTTTGCTAACTTGCGCCGCCTGTCGCTGCTGGGCGTCGAGAAGGTCCTCGACGATTTCGGTGCGACTGATGCCAGCATTCGCAACGTGGTCGCGATCGGAGCATCCAAGATCAAGTGCTCACGGGTGCTGGTCAACGGCCTTGCCGATGACGCAGAGGCGCGGGACGCTGGCGCACTTCTGGCAGCGGCCCTCGGGGTCGCCGATCGGCTGGGTGTCACTACGGTCGCCAAGGGCGTCGAAGGCGCACCGGTAATCGAGACGCTGTCCACCATCGGTTTTGCTGAAATGCAAGGTGATGCGCTGGCACCCGCCATGCCGACGAGCGCGCTCCTTCATTGGCTGACAGAACGCTCTGCGACCGCCGCGTCTGCCTGAACGCTTTCCTGCAGGTTTGCAGCGTTGCGCCAGTCCCCTCGCGGCGCTACGTACCCGGTCTCAGTCAGCGGGCGGCAAGGTTTTCAATGGCGCATCCCCTAAGTGGCGCCGATCTCGGCACCCTGGTGCGGGCGTTCCGTCAGGGAGGCGGCAGCGACCGGCCTATGGCGACGGCTGCGATCTGGGCGGCCGCACTCTGCCGCGCCCCCGCGTCCGCCCTCGAAGCGCTGCTCATCGAACGCCATCTCCCGGCCCGCGAGGAGATGCCGCCGCCCGTCTTCATCCTCGGCCACTGGCGCTCGGGCACCACGCATCTCTACAACATCATGAGCCTCGGCGCCTTCGGCTACGTACCACCCGTCGCGGTCGGTCTCCCTTGGGACATGTTCGGGATCGCCCGCGCGTTGCGCCCGATCCTCGACCGCGCACTGCCCGAACACCGCTGGATCGACCGCATCCCCGTGACCCCGACCAGCCCGCAGGAGGACGAGATCGCCATCGCCTCGATGTCCGAGCTCTCCTTCTACCACGGCATCTACTTCCCCGACCGCTTCGATAGACTGATCGACCGGGGCCTCTTTTTCGATGGCGCGACGCCCGACGACATCGCCCGATGGGAGCAGCGCTTCACCTACTTCCTGCGGAAACTGGCGCTTGATCAGGGCCAACCTCTCCTGATCAAGAACCCCGTATACACAGGCCGCGTGGCGCACCTGCGCCGCCTGTTCCCAGGAGCCAAGTTCATCCACATCCATAGAAACCCGCTTGATGTCTTTCTATCGATGCGAAATTTCTACGCAAAGCTTCTGGATGTCATGGCATTGCAGACGATGCCTGCCGATCTGGACATCGATGCGACGATCCTCCGGGTCTACGACCGTATGATGACCCGGTTTGCCGAGGAGACCGCGGATCTCGCCGCCCCCGATTTCGTCGAACTTCCGTATGCTTGGCTGGACAGCGAGCCGATCGGGGCGATCAGCCACATCTACGAGGCACTGGAGCTCGAGGGTCTTGACCAAGCGCGCCCGGCGTTCGAGGCCTACCTGGACCGCCTTGGGACCTTCGAGAAGAACGCCTTTCGCAAGGACGCCGCCGCCGCGCAACTCGTGACGACCCACTGGCAGCCCTGGATCGACAGATGGCAGTACGGCGACGCAATCAACCCCGCGCGTACCGCCTGATGCGATGGATCATCGCCGTCGGGACGCTGGCGCTTGGTGCCGCGGTGGCGACCGTCTGGCTGCTTGCACCACCTGCGCCGATGGCAGCACATTTCGGAACGCAGGACTGTCGGCGAGTCGCTCTCATAGACGCTGACACCGGGTGGCGGATCTCGGGGGCCGAGGCGATTGTTGCGGGGCCTCTTGGCCGGATCTTCATCGCCGCGCACGATCGCGCGCGCGCAGACGGGCCAGGTGGGCTTTATGTCATAGAGCCATTGTTGCTCACCGGTCCACCGGAGCTTGCCGTGGCGACGCTCTATCCGGCAGCGACGGGTACTTTCCGACCGCACGGGCTTGCGATCTCGGTCCATGGCATGCGCCTTGCCACGATCAACCGCTATGCCCCGGAGACCGCGCGGGTCGAAATCGGCACGCTCGATACAAACCGCTGGCGGCCCGATCGCCAGATCGAAGGGCCAGGGATCTGTCGCGCCAACGGGCTGAGCTTTGAGGGGCTGGCCACTGACGACCTTCTGATCACGCTGGACCGGGCCGATTGTGCGCCATCCCTGCGGGACCTGATGCCGGGTGCCATGACCGGTCGGCTCGCTCAAGTTGACAGCACCGGCTACACCATCGTGCGCGAGGGCCTCTCGTTCCCCAACGGTGTGATGGGTCCGTTCATCGCGGAGACCCGGGCGGGCCGTATCAGCGGCCCGGGCGGTGCGGAGGTCGTGACGCCCGGTGGTCCGGATAACCTAAGTTTGGCCAAGGATGGACGGATCATCGCAGCGGTGCATCCGCGTCTGCATCTGCTGGGGCTTTACCTTGGTGGATGGACGTCCTCGGCCCCCTCACGGATTGTCGCTGCGGATCCCGGGACCGGGACTGTGGAGGTTTTGTTCGACGATCCCGACGGCGTGCTGTTCTCGGGGGCAACGGGGGCTGTGCTCGTCGACGACGTGCTGATCGACGGGGACGTGCTGGTCGCCGGGTCGGTGCGCGATGAGGGTCTGCTTGTGTGCCGAAAGGTGGGCGCATGACAACGCTGGTGACCGGGGCAGGCGGCTTTCTGGGTGGACGCATAGTCGATTGCCTCGCTGCCCGTGGCGAGCCAGTCCGTGGGCTGGATCTGTCGTGGCCAGCGCCGCTGCCGGAGGGTGTCGAACAGGTCACCGGGTCGATCCTCGACGCCGAGATCCTTGAACAGGGTTGCGCAGGCGCCGAGCACGTGATCAATGCCGCCGCGATCGCGCATCTTTGGTCACCTGGTATCTTCGATTTCGACAGGGTCAATGTCGTTGGGCTTTGCCGGGTGCTGGCGGCAGCGCGCCGTGCAGGCGCACGGGTCGTCCACGTCTCAAGCTACACGACGCTTCTGGCCCAGGACACGGCCCCGGACACGGTGCTCGACGGAACCGCCGAGATCGTGCCCAACCGGCTGACCGGGCCCTATCCAAGGTCGAAGCGGCAGGCCGAACTGGCCCTGGCCTCCGCCGTGGGGGCGGGTCAATGGGCGACCACGGTCCTGCCGACGGCGCCGATCGGTGCGGGTGATGTGCGTCTGACCCCGCCGGCGGCGATGCTGCGCGATCTTGCGACGGGTGCCCTCCCGGCGTTGCTGGACTGCCGACTGAACCTTGTAGATGCGGAGGCGGTGGCGGCCGCCTGTCTCGCCGCACGGACCGAGGGCGTGCCTGGCGCGCGGTATCTCGTGTCTGGCGACGACATCGAGATCGGCGATCTGGCGGAGATGGTCGCGGCCCGCACGGGTATCGCCGCCCCGCGGCGTCGGGTGCCCTACTGGATGGCCAAGACCGCCGCGCGGATCGAGGCGGTGATCTCCCGGCTCAGCAAGCGTCCGCCCAGGGCGCCTCTGACCGGGGTGCGGCTGGCACGGTTGCGCCCCAGGTTCGACGCGTCGCTCGCCCGCGAGACGCTCGGGTTTTCGCCGCGTCCGCTGGAGGTCTGCCTAGAAGAGGCGCTGAACGACTTCCGCGCACGGGATCTGATCCCGCGCTAGGGTGTGGTTCAACCCCAGCCTACGGATAGGTTCGGCCCTTCCACTGGCCGCCCTGGCCCCGCCAGTGCCGCATCGCCGAGCCGACCGTCATCGCAAGGTACATCGCCGCTGCGACCGGCAGAAACGTCGCCTGCCAAGCCGGGCGTCCATAGTGGCGCAGCGTCGGGCGGTAGGCGCTGGCCATCAGCCCGGACGCGGTCAACCCGGCCAGCACGATGTCCACCTCGCCCAGCAGCACCCCGGCGACGACCAGCGCGGCGGGGGCGAGGTAGAGCAACCCCATGCCCGCGACAGCGCCCGCCAGCAACAGCGCCGAGTGTCGGAGCTGGGTGAACGCCGTCCGGGCCACCATGTTCCAGATCGATTGAAAGCCGCGGTTGTCGCGCAGGCTGACGACCTCGCGGTCCGCGAGGCCCAGCCAGATCGCGCGTCCCGCTCGCTTCACTGCGGCAGCGAGCGTGCAATCGTCGATCAGCGCGTCGCGGATTGCCTCGATCCCGCCGATCTCCCGCAGGGCCTCGCGCCGGATCAGCACGCAACCGCCTGCCGCCGCGGCGCACCAGTGCCCGCGCCGGTTCACCCAGGGAAACGGATAGAGCTTCTGGAAGAAGAACACGAAGGCCGGGATCAGCAGCCCACCCCAAAGCCCCCGCATGTCGAGCCGCGCCATGAGCGAGACCATGGCCAGCCCCCGTCCCTCGCCCATGGCGACGAGCGCGCGGAGCGTGCCGGGTGCGTGGCGGATGTCGGCGTCTGTCAGCAAGATCCAGCGGGCTTCGGGACAGGTCCGGTCGACCTCGGCGACGCCTGCCCGGACAGCGGCGAGCTTGCCGGACCAGCCGGGCTCCAACGGAGGTGCGGTGATCACTTTGCCTCCTGCAGCGCGGGCCTCGGCGCTTGTGCCGTCGGCCGAGCCATCGTCCACGACAAACACCTCGAACGCGCCCGGGTAATCGGTACGCCGCAAAGATGTGACGACATCGGAGATTGTCTCGGCTTCGTCGCGGGCCGGGATGACGGCGGCGACGGCGGGCCATTCGGCCGGTGTCTCGCCGCCTTCCAACCGTTGATCCGCACGCCAGAATCCGCCCCAGGCGAGCAGAAGGAAGCCCCATGCCAGGGCGGGCAACCAGATCAGGAACGACATCGGGCCGCTCTAGGCGTCACCTGCGCCGTGAGCAACCCCGCCGATTGAGTTCGCGGCCGCGAATACCTATTGTGCATAGCACAACAAGGACAGGCAGGATGACGGATCAGACCGCAACGGCCCCCGATGCGATCGAGACACCGACCGGAAAGGGCGCGGACGACGAGAACTTTCCCGTCGCCTCGCGGCTGGTTGCGGCGCATCTGCGCCCGCACGTTGCACGCTTCTATGCCTTTGCGCGGGCGGCCGACGACATCGCCGATAATCCCTCTTTAGCGCCCGACGATAAGATCCGGCGGCTGGATCTATTCGAGGCAGGGCTGGACGGGCAGGGTCCCGCCAAGGCGACCCGTCTTGCAGAAAGCCTAGGTCAGACGGGAGTGACTGATCGTCATGCGCGCGACCTGCTCGCGGCGTTCCGCCAGGATGCGATCAAGCAGCGGTATGCGGATTGGGACGAGCTGATCGGCTATTGCGAGCTCTCGGCAAACCCGGTCGGGCGCTACCTGATGGACCTGCATGGGGAGGACCGGGCGAACTGGGCGGCCTCGGACGCGCTCTGCACGGTGTTGCAGATTCTGAATCACCTCCAGGACGCGCAAAAGGACCTGGCCGAGATCGACCGGGTCTACGTGCCGCTGGCCATGCTGGCGGCGGAGGGTCTGGATATCGAGGTGCTGCGCGCGCCTGCGAGCCCTGCCGGATACCGTCGGGTCCTGGACGAGATGCTGAACCGCTGCGATGCCATGTTGGCAGTGGCACGGACCCGGCCCGTGCGCCCGGTCTCGCGGCGACTGCATGCGGAGACGGCGCTGATAACCCGGCTTGCCACGCTGTTGTCGCGGCGCCTCAGGCGGGAGGATCCGCTGGCCGGGCGCGTCAAGCTTTCCAAGCTGGATTTCGCCCGCGGTGCCCTGACCGGCCTGCGTGCACTGCTGACGCCGGGGCGCGGATGACGGATCTCGCCCCCCTCGCGGCCCCCGCCGGGACGGCCCCGCAGGACGTGGTCGATCGCATCACCGGGGCAGCGCGGTCGTCGTTTTCGCTGGGCATGAAGCTGTTGGCACGGCCGCGGCGGCAGGCGATGCGGGCGGTATACGCCTTCTGCCGGGTGGTGGACGATATCGCCGATGGCGACATGCCGGCCTCGGAGAAGCGGGCGTTGCTGACCGAATGGCGCCACGAGATCGCACGGCTCTACGATGGGGCGCCGACCTCGGCCATCGGTCAGGCGCTGGCCCGTCCGGTGCAGGCCTACGAGCTGCCCAAGGACGAGTTCCTCGCCATGATCGAGGGGATGGAGATGGACGCGGACGGACCCATCGTGGCGCCGCCCCGTGAGAGGCTAGCGCGGTATACGCGCTGTGTGGCGGGGTCCGTGGGGATGCTCTCCATGCGGATCTTCGGCGCCTGGAACGGTGCTGCGTCAGAGCGGTTTGCGCTCAATCTCGCCGATGCGCTGCAGCTGACGAACATCCTGCGCGATGTCGAGGAAGACGCAGCCATCGGGCGGCTCTACCTGCCGGCTGAGACGTTGGCGCGGCATGGCGCGTCACCCGACCCCGCGGAGATCTCGACCGACCCTGCGTTGGTCAGCGTGTGCGTCGACATCGGGGCCGAGGCCCGCGCGCATTTCACGAGGGCCCGGGTCGAGATCCCGGCGCACAGCCGTCTCGCGCTGGCCCCGGCGCTGGCGATGCTGGGCGTCTATGAGGGCTATCTCGAGAAGATGGAGGCCACCGGGTTCGCGCGTCCCGGTCCCGAGATGTCGTCGGGCGAGAAACTGCGCCGTGGGTTGGCCGCTGTGCTGAGGGCCAGACCATGAGCGGTGTCGTCCACGTCGTCGGCACGGGGCTCGCGGGACTTTCGACCGCGGTGCGACTGACCGCGCGAGGGCAGGCGGTGCGCATCTACGAGGCGGCGCCGTTCGCGGGCGGGCGCTGCCGGACGTTTCATGACCCACGCCTCTCGCGCGATGTGGACAATGGAAACCATCTGGTGCTGTCGGGCAATACCTCTGCCAATGCCTACCTTCGCGCGATAGGGGCCGAGGAGAAGATGATCACCCTGCCGGAGGCGGCGTTTCCCTTCTTTGACGCGGGCACAGGCGCGCGGTGGCGGGTTGCGATGAATGATGGGGCGATCCCGTGGTGGGTGAGCCAACCCTCCCGCCGGGTGCCGGGCACGCGGCTTTGGGACTATCTGCGCAGCGCGCGGCTGGCCTGGGCCGGGGCCGGCCAGACGGTGGCCGAAGCCGTGACCGATCGAGGCCCCCTCTGGCAGCGGTTCTGGGAGCCGATGACGTGGGCCGTGCTGAACACGACCCCTGACCGCGGGGCGGCGTCCCTTCTCTGGCGCGTCCTGGCCGAGACCTTTGCGAAGGGCGGCGCGCGCTGCCGACCGATGCTGGCGCCTTCGGGTCTGGGAACCGCGCTGGTCGACCCGGCGGTGGAGCACCTGGCGCGGCACGGGGTCGAGATCGCCTTTGGCCGGGCACTCAAGGGCGTGACCAACGGAGCGGACCGGATTGAGGCGCTGCATTTCGCCGATGGCGACACGGTCTCCGTCGCGTCCGAGGATCGCGTTGTGCTCGCCCTCCCGCCCACACGCCTCAAGGCAGCGCTTCCCTGGATCGACGTCCCTGACGATGATTCGGCGATCCTGAACGCGCATTTTGTGGTCGACGACCCGGCGCTTGCAAAGGCGCCCCCGATCACCGGTCTTGTCGGGGCGGACACGCACTGGATCTTCGTCAAGGGCGATGTCGTGAGCCTCACGGTCTCGGCCGCCGACCGGATGGGCCTGATGGGCGAGGATCCCCAGACTCTGGCGCCGCGGCTCTGGGCCGAGACGGCACGGGCGCTCAACCTCGCAGCCCAACCCGTCACATGGCGGATCAACAAGGAACGCCGCGCGACCTTTGATCAATCCCCGGGAGGCGTCGCCAAGCGTCCCAAGGCGCGGACGGCGTTCACAAATCTGTATTTGGCTGGTGATGCAACTGACACGGGGTTGCCCGCGACGATCGAGGGCGCTATCCGGTCAGGTGAGCAGGTGGCGAAGCTGGCGTCAAAGCTGGCCGCGTAAGGACAAGACCGAATGAATACGGTGACGTCTGACTACCGAGGCCCCATCCCGCTCGACCCAAGGTCGAACAGGGATGGTCTGATCGCTGAGCAGGCCGAGGCGATGTGGGCCGTGCAGCAGCCCGACGGGCATATCGTGTTCGAGCTGGAAGCCGATTGCACGATCCCCGCCGAATACGTTCTGCTGCGCCATTTCCTGGGCGACATCGACGAGCTGCGCGAGGCACGGATTGCCCGCTACCTCAAGCAGGAGCAGAACGAAGACGGATCCTGGCCGCTTTTCCATGACGGGCCCGGCAATGTCTCGGCGACGGTGAAAGCGTACTGGGCGCTGAAGCTGATCGGGGATGATCCGGCGGCCGCGCATATGGCCCGGGCGCGGAGCTGGCTTCTGGGGCAGGGCGGGGCCGCCAAGGCGAATGTCTTCACGCGAATCGCGATGGCGCTCTTTGGGCAGGTGCCCTGGCGTGCTGTCCCGGTGATGCCTGTCGAATGCATGCTGCTACCCAAGTGGTTCCCTTTCCACATGTCCAAGATCGCCTACTGGTCGCGGACGGTGCTGACGCCACTCCTGGTGCTCTATGCAAAACGCGCTCGGGCCGAGAACCCGACGGGCCGCGATATCCGCGAGCTCTTCCTGGTCCCGCCCGAGGAGCACAAGGTCTACAACGTCAACCCCACGGGCTCGCGGATTGGCGACCTGTTTCTGCAGCTCGACAAGGGGCTGCGGCTTCTGGAGCCGTGGCTTCCGAAGGGTTTGCGCTCGAAGGCGATGGCGGCGGCTGAGGCCTTCACGATCGAGCGATTGAACGGCGATGACGGGCTCGGGGCAATCTATCCCGCGATGGCCAATGCCGTGATGATGTTCCGGGTTTTGGGTTACCCGGACGACCATCCGCACATGGTCACGGCCATGGGCGCGGTCGAGAAGCTGATGACCGAGCGGGGCGATGATCTCTACTACCAACCCTGCCTCTCGCCGGTTTGGGATACCTCGCTGGCGGCACATGCCTTGCTCGAGGCTGGCGAGAACGACGATCCGCGGCTGATTGCGGCTTTGGATTGGCTTGCCTCTAAGCAGATCCTGGACCGGGTCGGCGATTGGGCCGTCCGTCGCCCAGATTTGCGTCCCGGCGGGTGGGCCTTTCAGTACGAGAACCCGGATTATCCGGATGTCGACGACACCGCCGTGGTGGTGATGGCGATGCACCGCGCGGACCCCAAACGCTACAAGATGAACATCGACCGTGCCTGCGAGTGGTTGGCTGGGATGCAGTCTCGCAATGGGGGGTGGGGCGCCTTCGATCCCGAAAACGAGCATTATTACCTGAATTCGATCCCCTTTGCGGATCATGGCGCGCTACTGGACCCGCCGACCGTGGACGTCACTGCGCGCTGCGTGGGGTGCCTCGCACAGGTCGACAAGGATCAGTTCGCCGACAACATCCGCCGGGGCATCGGCTTCATCAAGCGGGACCAGGAGGAGGACGGCTCCTGGTTCGGGCGCTGGGGCGCCAACTATATCTACGGCACCTGGTCCGCGCTGGTCGCCTTGAAGGGCGCAGGCGAGGATATGAACCAGCCTTACGTTCGCAGGGCGGTCGAGTGGCTCAAGGCGCGTCAGCGGCCAGATGGCGGCTGGGGCGAGGGGCTCGAGAGCTACGAGGACTGGGGCGCCGGCCACGCCCGTGCCTCGACGGCGTCGCAAACAGCCTGGGCGCTCCTGGGCCTGATGTCCGCCGGCGAGATCGAGAGCACCGAGGTCGCCCACGGGGTGCGCTGGCTCGACCAGGCCCCGCGCGACGGCGCCCGCTGGGAGGAGACGCACTTCACCGGCACGGGCTTTCCCAAGGTCTTTTATCTGAAATACCACGGCTATTCGGCCTTCTTCCCGCTCTGGGCGCTCGCACGGTACCAAAGTACGATGGCGTCGAATGACCGGGATGTCCGATGGGGCATATGAGCCTGCGGCCGCTTGTTGCGACTGGCACGGCTGCGTGGGCGGGTATCGGTATCATCTGCGGGATGGCCGCCGAGGCCACTGCACTTGGCGTCTGGACCGACAGTCCGGATATCAGGATCGCGATCACGGGCGCCCGCCCAGAGGAGGCCGAGGCCTCGGCAAAACGCCTTCTCGCGGAGGGCGCCACCTCCTTGGTCAGCTGGGGGATTGCCGGGGGGCTGGATCCGGATCTCGCCCCCGGTGACCTTGTGCACGGCGAGGCCGTCTCGACGCCCGACCGGGCGCGCTGGCCTCTTGCCATGCCGGAGGGGGGCTTGCGCCGCGTTGTCCTGCTGGGCTCGGAAGCGGTCGTGACGACGCCCGACCTTAAGGCGGCGCTCCGCATCGACACCGGTGCTGCTGCGGTGGATATGGAGACCCATCGTGTGGCGACGGTTGCGGCGCGCGCAGGGGTGCCGTGCTACGCGGTACGGGCGATCGCGGACCCTTGGGACCGGGCGCTGCCGTCGCTTGCCGCCAATGCGCTCGGTCCGGACGGACGTCCCCGCATCGCAAAAGTGATCATGGGACTTGCCGGGCGCCCTTGGGAGCTGCCGCGGCTTCTGGCGGCCAAGCGCGACAGTGATAGGGCGCTGGCCGCGCTCAGCGCAGCAGCTGACGCGACCTTCTCACGCCTGCTCGCAGTGCAGCCGCCGTCCTAACGCCCGCCCTCGATCATGCGTGCGTGCACATAGCCCTTCACCACATCGATCATCTCGTCCATGCCCTTCTCGAAGAAGTGGTTCGCCTGCGGCACGGTCGTGTGGGTGATGGTGATCCCCTTCTGCGCCTTCAGCTTGTCCGAGAGCTTGACCACATCGTCCATCGGCACGATCCGGTCGGCCTCGCCGTTGATGATCAGCCCGGACGACGGGCAGGGGGCGAGGAAGCTGAAGTCGTACATGTTTGCGGGCGGTGCGACCGAGATGAAGCCGTTGATCTCGGGCCGGCGCATTAGCAATTGCATGCCGATCCACGCCCCGAACGAGAAGCCCGCCACCCAGCACGCCTTGGCACCTTCGTGCATGGCCTGCAGGTAGTCGAGTGCGGAGGCCGCGTCCGACAGCTCGCCGATTCCCTGATCGTACTCCCCCTGGCTGCGGCCCACGCCGCGAAAGTTGAAGCGCAGGACCGTGAATCCCAGGTCACGGAACGCGTAATGCAGCCGGTAGGTCACCGGGTTATTCATGGTGCCCCCGTACTGCGGATGGGGGTGAAGGATCAGCGCAATCGGCGCGTCCTTCTCCGGAAGGGGGTGATAGCGCCCCTCCAAACGGCCTTCGGGGCCGGGAAAGTGTACCTCGGGCATGCCTGTCCTGTGTCGCTTTCTCGTTTCCGTCCAATTGATTGACAGGATTAGTCGGGCAATCTAGAACGGTTCTAGTTATTAGCGGTGCCCCGGCGCGCCGCCGGGTTCAGGGCAGGTAGCTGCCGAGACCGGCGACGTCAATATGCCGCGCACGCGGGAGAATGCCATGAAGCTCAGCACAAAAGGACGATATGCAGTCACGGCATTGGCCGATATTGCCATGCATGGCCGATCGGGTCCGGTCCCTTTGGGCGAGATCGCCGAGCGTCAGGACATCTCGCTGGCCTATCTCGAACAGCTCTTCGTGAAACTGCGCCGGGCGGGTCTGGTCGATTCCGTGCGGGGGCCCGGGGGCGGGTATCTCCTGGCGAAGCAGCCGCGCGACACGCGGATCTCGGACGTGATGGCCGCGGTCGACGAGCGGCTGAACGCCATGGGCTGCAACGGGCGCTACGACGAGGGCAAGGGCTGCGGCAAGAGCCACGAGGCCTGCCTGACCCACGGGCTCTGGGAGCAGCTCTCGGCGCATGTGCACGTGTTCCTGAACTCGAAGTCCATCGCGGATATCACCGAAGGCCGGGTCGAGCCCTGCCGCGCGGTGCCCGCTTTCATCGAATTCATCGACGAGGCCGAGGTCCTGACTCCGTGACAGGGCTGGGCGGCAAGCGCGTCTATCTGGATTGGAACGCAACGGCGCCGCTTCGGCCCGAGGCGCGGGATGCCATGCTTCAGGCCATGGACGTGGTGGGCAACCCGTCATCGGTGCACGCCGAGGGCCGTGCTGCCAAAAAGACCATCGAGACGGCCCGCGGCCAGGTCGCGGCGCTAGTCGGATGCGCGCCCGAACAGGTGGTCTTTACGAGCGGTGCGACCGAAGCGGCGATGACCGCTCTCAAGGGCATGCGGTGCGCGCGCGCGGACGTTGAACATGATTGCGTGGCTGCATGGACCGAGCTTGCGCTCGGGGTGGATCGGAACGGGGTGATCGAACACGCCGGGGGTGCCGCGGCCCGCCAGACGGCGAACAGCGAGACAGGTGTGGTCCAAGCGCCGGTTCTTGGCTGCGTCTTTGCGGATGCCGCGCAGTCCGTTGGCAAGGTGTCCTTCAGTTTTGCCGAGACTGGCGCGTCAGGGTCGGCCGTGTCAGCGCACAAGATTGGCGGTCCGAAAGGATGCGGGGCGTTGCTCTGCCGGGACATTGACGATTTCGAGTTCCGCATGGCCGGCGGCGGCCAGGAACAGGGACGCCGCTCGGGCACCGAAAACGTCATCGGCATCGCAGGTTTCGGCGCCGCGGCAGAGACCGCCCGGCGCGATCTGGAGGCCGGTGTCTGGGAGCCGATCGAAAAACTTAGAAACATTCTAGAAGATACCCTTGCCGATGCCGCAGGAAAGACCATCTTTTTTGGTCAGGAAAGTTCGAGGCTCCCCAACACCTCGTGCTTCGCAGTTCCCGGATGGGCAGGCGAGACACAGGTGATGCAGATGGATCTCGCCGGATTTGCCGTCAGCGCGGGCTCGGCCTGCAGCTCGGGCAAGGTCCAGAAGGCGAGCCGGGTGCTTCTGGCGATGGGCTTTGACGAGGTGACGGCCTCGTCGGCCATCCGGGTCTCGATGGGGCCCACGACGACGGAAGCGGAGGTCATGGCCTTCGCGGAGACTTGGATCGAGGCCTACCGGCGGCGAGAGAGCCGGGCGGCCTGACGAAGAGACCAGGGTAACCGGCCGGTTACCCCGCAGCTGAGGTGAGGAGCGCGAGATGTCTGCATTGGACGTGAACGTCAAAGACGGCGTCGATCAGGAAACCGTGGATGCCGTGCGCTCAGTCGGTGAACGTTACAAACATGGCTGGGAATCGGAGATCGAGACCGAGTTCGCGCCCAAGGGCCTGAATGAGGACATCGTGCGGCTGATCTCGGCCAAGAAGGACGAGCCCGAGTGGATGCTTGAGTGGCGCCTGGCCGCATACAAGCGATTTGTGCAGATGGAAGAGCCCGATTGGGCGATGGTCGACTACGCGCCGATCGACCTGCAGGAGCAGTACTACTACGCGCAGCCGAAGTCGTTCGACAAGAAGCCTCAGAGCCTCGATGAGGTCGATCCCGAACTCCTGCGCACCTACGAGAAACTGGGGATCCCGCTGCGTGAGCAGATGATCCTGGCCGGGGTCGAGGGCGCGGGCGCTGCCCCCGTCGAGGGGCGCGCGGATGGCCGCAAGGTCGCCGTCGACGCTGTCTTCGACTCGGTGTCGCTCGGCACGACGTTCAAGGAAGAACTCGGCAAGGCCGGTGTGATCTTCTGCTCGATCTCGGAGGCACTTCGCGACCATCCGGAGCTGGTGAAGAAGTATCTGGGAAGCGTCGTTCCCCAGACCGACAACTACTATGCCTGCCTCAACTCGGCGGTCTTCTCGGACGGATCGTTCGTCTACGTGCCCGAGGGCGTGCGCTGCCCAATGGAGCTGTCGACCTACTTCCGGATCAATGCCGAGAACACGGGTCAGTTCGAGCGCACGCTGATCATCGCCGAGAAGGGGAGCTACGTCTCCTATCTCGAAGGCTGCACCGCCCCGATGCGCGACACGAACCAGCTGCATGCGGCGGTCGTTGAGCTGGTGGCCCTGGAAGACGCCGAGATCAAGTACTCGACCGTCCAGAACTGGTACCCCGGCGACGAGGACGGCAAGGGCGGGATCTACAACTTCGTGACCAAGCGCGCCGACTGCCGGGGCGACCGCTCGAAGGTGAGCTGGACGCAGGTCGAGACCGGCTCTGCCGTCACCTGGAAGTACCCGTCCTGCATCCTGCGCGGCGATGACAGCCAGGGTGAGTTCTATTCGATCGCCATCGCGAACAACGCCCAGCAGGCCGATACCGGAACCAAGATGATCCATCTGGGCAAGCGCACCAAGTCGCGAATCGTCTCGAAGGGGATCAGCGCAGGGCGCGCCCAGAACACCTATCGCGGGCTGGTCACGATGCACCCCAAGGCCGGGGACAGCCGAAACTTCACGCAGTGCGACAGCCTGCTGATCGGCGACAAGTGCGGTGCCCACACGGTGCCCTACATCGAGGTCAAGAACATGACCTCGCGGTCCGAGCACGAGGCGACGACGTCGAAGGTAGATGACGATCAGCTCTTCTATTGCCGCTCGCGCGGCATAGATGAGGAAGACGCGGTCGCACTGATCGTTAATGGTTTCTGCAAGGAAGTCCTGCAGGAGCTTCCCATGGAATTCGCGATGGAGGCCCAAAGCCTCGTGGCGATCTCGCTGGAGGGAAGCGTCGGCTGACGCACTCTCGCGACAACAAGCAGAGCAGAAAGGACGTTATGCTTCAGCATACGCAACAAGGCGACGAGCTTCTGGAACTGGCAACCGTGTCCGAGGCGCATCTGCGCGAGGCCGGGCACGCGGTCAAGATGGATCCGAACGAGGATACGACGGCCTTTGACATCGTCCCCGACGACGGCGGCGAGATGGTCTGCCGCGTCCAGGCCGTGGGTCGTGAGACCTGGGAGATCGCCCGTCCCGGCGGCGAGACGCTGACGGGTCTGGGGGATCGGCGTGCCTACCTCGCGATGCTCGAGAACGTGGTCGCGTCGCAACTGCAGCGCGCTGCCTGACGGGTGCCGGATGCTTGAGGCGGCGATCGTTGGCGGGTTGGTCGGGGGCACCGTTCCATGGGTGCTCAAGACCGCCGGCAAGCGTGGGGATCAGCGCGAAGGTCTGATCCTGATCGTCACCTACGGCGCCGCCGTCGGCCTAATCTTCGACCTGCTACTCTGAGAGTTCTACGATGATCGTCACGACCACACCAACCGTCGAGGGTAAGCCCGTCAGCGCGTATCACGGAATTGTGGTCGGTGAGGCGATCCTGGGCGCCAACGTCTTCAAGGATCTCTTTGCCGGGATCACGGATATCCTTGGTGGGCGCTCCAGCGCCTACGAGGAAGAACTGGGCAAGGCGCGCAAGACCGCACTCGACGAGATGCAGGAGCGCGCGGCC
Organism: Pseudomonadota bacterium; assembly: GCA_039033215.1. Taxonomy (GTDB): domain Bacteria; phylum Pseudomonadota; class Alphaproteobacteria; order Rhodobacterales; family Rhodobacteraceae; genus Thermohalobaculum. The sequence continues at coordinate 26,941 of JBCCDA010000032.1, forward strand.
GACTTGGGCGCCAATGCGGTTGTCGGCGTCGATCTGGACTATGAGGTCATCAACAACATGCTCATGGTGTCCGCCTCCGGCACCGCGGTCACGATCGCGGAGTGATGCGGGCATGAGCCACTTCGTCAACATCCTGGAAAGCATAAACGGTTTGGTAGGGGAATCGGCCGACATCTCGATCCACGGAGCGACCGAAAGGCGCGCCTTGGCATTCCAGAAAGGATCGAGAGATGACGGATCAACGAACGACCATCGTCGGCGGCGACACCCAGCACAAGACCGTGTCGGACGAGATCGCGGGCGCGCTGCGCCACGCGAGCGCGCAAATCGATCGATTGGACACGGATCCGATCATCCGGCTGGCACTGGCGCGCGTCGCCATCCGTGCCTTCGCGGCGGAGATGGCAGAGACCCATGGGGTGAACAGCATCGAGCTGTCGGAAGAATTCGAAAGTATGGCCGAATGGCTACGCGGCAGCGAACATCTGCCTGCGGCCATCTCGAGGGTCTTGGGAAACGAGGACGGGGCGCCCGCCTCAGTCGTGACAGGAGGAGATAGGGATGCTGAAGGTCGAGAACCTGGCGGTCTCGCTGGAGGAAGAGGACAAAGCGATCCTCAAAGGGGTGAGCCTGGAGGTGCCCGCAGGACAAGTGCACGCAATCATGGGGCCGAACGGCTCCGGAAAGAGCACGCTATCCTACGTGTTGGCGGGGCGTGACGGCTACGATGTAACCGGTGGGTCGGCGACGCTGGACGGCGCCGACATTCTCGAGATGGAGCCCGAGGAGCGTGCCGCTTCCGGGCTCTTTCTTGCTTTTCAGTACCCGGTCGAGATCCCGGGCGTGGGCAACATGACCTTCTTGCGCACGGCGCTGAATGCGCAGCGCAAGGCGAGAGGCGAGGACGAGATCTCCTCGCCCGATTTTCTCAAGCTCGTGCGCGCCAAGGCCAAGGAACTGGAAATCGACGCCGACATGCTCAAGCGCCCGGTCAACATGGGTTTTTCGGGTGGCGAGAAAAAGCGCAACGAAATCCTTCAGATGGCGATCCTCGAGCCGCGGATGTGCATTCTGGACGAGACGGATTCGGGTCTCGATGTCGACGCCATGAAGCTGGTGAGCAAGGGCGTCAACGCGCTGCGCGACGAAGGCCGCGGTTTCCTGGTGATCACGCATTACCAACGCCTGCTCGACCACATCAAACCTGATGTCGTGCACATCATGGCGAGCGGTCGAATCGTCGAGAGCGGTGGTCCCGATCTGGCCCTGAAGGTCGAGAACGAAGGCTACGCCGATATCCTGGCATCGGTGGCCTGACATGAGCCGCCGAGCAGAACTCCAGAACGCCAAACGGCTTGCGGCCGAGGCCCAGCTCTCCGCCCTGCCTCTTCCGGAAGGCGAGGCCGGTTGGGCCAGAGACGTGCGGGCGAAGGCCCGGGCGCGGCTCTTGGATGCTGGTGCGCCAGGGCGCCGCGACGAGTACTGGAAGTATACCGACCCGACGGCGCTTTCTGCGCCCATGGCGCTCGCGGACCCGGGTGGAGAGGGGCCGGCCCATGACCCGTTTGCCGGCATCGCGGCCCCCAGGGTCGTGTTTGCGAACGGCCGTCTGCGCGACGATCTGTCAGATGCGCTCGGCCAGCCGGGCCTCGCGGTCTCGACCTTGTCGCAGACGTTGTCTCAGGACATCTCGATGGCGACGCAGGTCTTCGGTCTGCTCGAGAGCCACGGGCAGGAGAAAGTCGATCGCCCGCTCGCGATACTGAACACCGCAACCGCGACCGAGGGGCTGGTCATCCAGGCGACCGGCACGGCGACCCAGCAGATCAGCTACTCGGACCTTGGGTCGGGCGCGTCGATGGTGCGCCATCTGATCCGGGTCGAGACCGGCGCGAACCTGACACTGCTCGAGACCGGGACACCTTCGAACCTAGTTATCGAAGTCGATCTTGCCGATGGTGGTATCTTCAACCACGTTCGCGTTCAGAACGCCCCGAATGAAGCCCTGGCAAACCACATGTTCGCGCGGCTGGGCGAAGGCTCGGAGTTCAAGTCGTTCACGATGACGACCGACGGCACGCTGACGCGCAATGAAGTGGTGCTGGAGTTGACCGGCGACGACGCGTCGGGCCACATCGCCGGGGCGGTGCTGGTGCAGGGCGATTCCCACGTCGACAACACGGTGTTCGTCACCCACGGCGCCGTGAATTGCGAAAGTCGGCAGGTCTTCAAGAACGTCATGGCGGGCCGCGCGAAATCGATCTTCCAGGGGAAGATCTACGTCAAGGAAGACGCCCAGAAGACCGATGGCTATCAGATCAGTCAGGCAGTGTTGCTGAACGACGGGGCAGAGTTTTCGGCCAAGCCCGAACTCGAGATCTATGCCGACGACGTGGCGTGTTCGCACGGTTCGACGACCGGGGCGCTCGATCCGGCCGCGATGTTCTATCTGCGCTCGCGCGGTGTCCCGAAGGCAGAGGCGGAGGCAATGATGATCGCCGCTTTCGCTGACGAGGCCATAGCCGAGATTGCCGATGAGGCCATCGCGGACATCCTTCGCGGTGAAGTTGCGCGCTGGATGGCAAGCCGTGCCTGAAACTCAGCCGTTCCCGGGGCTTGTCCTGGGGATGGCGCGCTTCTACCACGACCCCCGCGGATCCATGCGGGGTCTGCTGGCCAGTGCGCCATCTGATGGTCGGTTGTTTGGCTATCTGCTCATCGCGATGGCGATCGTGCTGGCGGGCAAACTCGCTCGGCTCGGGGCCGAGACACCGCCCGGCGACGACTTCATGGGACAGGCCACGGCGGAAGCAGCGGCGTGGCTGTTCATGCTGCCGTTGATCTACATCGGCTTGGCGGCGGTAGGGACGCTGATCGCGCGAGCATTCGGCGGCGCTGGGACCTTTCAGAACGGCCGCGCTGCCTTCTTCTGGGCATGGCTGGTCGCATCTCCCCTGATTGCGCTCAGCGCGATCGCGCCACTAGCGCTCCGCGACGCCCCCGATTGGTCCGCTGTCCTGGCGGTTCAGGTCGGCCCTGTCTTCTTCATCTGGGCGCTGGCGCAATGCTATGCCGAGGCATTTGGTTTCCGCCGGTCATGGACCGTGTTCGCATCGGTGTGCGCGCCGATTCTGATCCTCTTCGTCGTCTTCCGATTTGCGGACTGAGGGGAGAGACCGGTGGTGATCTTGTTGCTATACCGCCGGCTGTCGTCCCGAAGCCGGGAAGACGGCAACTTTGACGAGGCGCTATGATCGCAGACTATACCAAACGCTTGATCGAGGGTTTCTTGGCGCCACGGATATCGGCGCGTCGGCTGCTCGATGGCGGGCTCGACTGGCCGGTTCTCGCGCTCTTGTTCCTCCTTGGCTACTTGGTCGAGACCATCATGTTCACGGCGTTCGCCGACCTCGGCCACAGCGGCCCGGTCGTCACCAGGCACATTAACGGCCTGATCGGTAGCATGGTCGGGACCGCCGTTCTGTCGGCGATTGCTTGGCAATGCGGACGGATTGCCGGTGGCACCGCGAGCTTCAAGGACATTGTGCTGGTGTTGTGTTGGCTGCAGATACTCATCGCTCTTCTGCTGCCGATGTTAATGCCGTTTTTGTTTTCGTTCCTGGAAGCGATCCAGAACATGCAAACGGCGCTTCAGCAAGGAGAAGAGGCCGAGATCATGGGCGTCAGTGGTGGTGCGACTGCTGCCGCGTTCGGGGTGTTTTCCGTTTGGATCTGGTTGCTGGCGAACTACATCGGCGAAGCGCATGGGTTCAGCAGCACTTGGCGGGTGCTCGGAGCGATCTTGGCATTACCACTGCTCATTGTCCTGCTGGCCACCCTGGTCACGGGCGGATGAAATCCGGAGAAGGCGATATGTACGACGTCAACCGCATTCGCGCTGACTTTCCGATCCTTTCGCGCGAGGTGAATGGGGTACCCCTCGTCTATCTCGACAACGGGTCGAGCGCGCAGAAACCCAAGGCCGTGATTGACGCGGTTTCGCACACCTACGAGGCGGAATATGCGAACGTACACAGGGGTTTGCACTTCCTCTCGAATGTCGCGACGGAAAAGTATGAAGCTGTGCGCGGCAAGATCGCGTCGTTCCTGGGTGCTGGGTCGGAAGAGGAGATCGTCATGGTCTCGAACGGGACCGAGGCCGTCAATCTGGTGGCCTATGGCTGGGCGATGCCGCGCATCGAACCGGGCGACGAGATCATCTTGTCGGTGATGGAGCACCACGCGAACATCGTGCCGTGGCATTTCCTGCGCGAACGCCAGGGCGCGGTCTTGAAGTGGATCGACGTTGATATGAACGGCGATCTCGACCCGCAGGTGGTGATCGATGCAATGGGACCGCGCACCAAGATCGTCGCACTGACGCACATGTCGAACGTGCTCGGCACGGTTGTGGACGTCGAAACCATCTGTGCCGAGGCCCGTGCGCGGGGCATCGTGACCGTGCTGGATGGCTGTCAGGCATGCGTGCACATGCCGGTGAACGTCGAGAAGATTGGCTGCGATTTCTACGTGATGACGGGCCACAAGCTTTACGGTCCCTCGGGCTCTGGCGCGCTCTACGCCCGGGCGGAGCGGCTGGCCGAGATGCGCCCCTTCAAGGGCGGCGGCGACATGATCCGGACAGTCGCGAAGGACGAGATCACCTACAACGAGGGGCCGCTGCGGTTCGAGGCCGGGACCCCGAACATCGTGCAGATGATCGGCCTTGGCGCGGCCATCGACTATGTCGAGAGTATCGGGATGGACAATATCGCCACCTATGAGGCGACGGTACGCGACTATGCCCGAGATCGGCTGGAGGGGCTTAACTGGTTGCAGTTGTACGGCAAATCAGAAGGCAAGGGCACGATCTTCGCGTTCAACATTGAAGGCGGCGCGCATCCCCATGACATCTCGACCATCGTTGATCGCAAAGGTGTCGCTGTTCGTGCAGGACATCATTGTGCTCAGCCGCTGATGACGCATCTAGGTGTGAACGCGACGTGCCGGGCGTCCTTCGGTCTCTACAACACAACCGAGGAAGTGGATAAACTGGTCGAGGCGCTGGAGCTCTGCCGGGAGCTGTTTGGGTAGCGCGAGCACTCCCAGTTTGTTTGCTGTGCATGGTCGGTGTGGGGGCGCGTGAGCCGACAACCCTCACATCGTCTCCCCAGACCTGATTAGCTGGAGAGGATTGGCAGAAACCCTGGAACCCGGCCACGCGCCTACGGCGTGTTGGTCACGATCCGGGGTCGGCCTGACGCTGTCACCTCGGCACGGGCTTCGACGAACATTTCGGTCCCTTCGACGGGCACGGTCGTTGCTTGCCAGTCTTCCGTGAGTTCGACGTCGGCTGAGCCGGCCTCCGCGGCCCGCGCGCAGGCAATTTCCCTGAGGGCGGCAAGCGCCGTGTCGCGCGCGGCAGCGGCGGAACGGCAGTCGCGTGTCTCGGCTGGCAGATGCACACGGAACACTCCGTCTGCCGGCTGGCTTACATGGGCGACGACAGCGATGTGGACACGGCCCGCGACCGCGCCGATCGCGTTTGAGACGTCGGCGTGGTCAGGGACCTCGGATGCTGTCCCGAGCGTTCGCGCTATGTCGGGATAGTAGAGCGGCGCCGACGCGCCCAGTCCCACCAACGGCAAGTCGAGCCCGATAGAGACGCGCGCTGCGCCCTGGTGGCCCGAGAGCGCGGCGGCTGCCAGTGGCGTTGCGCTGAGGTTGGTGCCTTCGAAACCGTCGTGGGCGAGGGACGCATCCAAGATGACTTCAGCCGAGCGACGCACGAGGGCGTCCTGGACCATTCGTGACACGGCCTCCGCGCTGTCGGCGACGGCACGACCTCCGGCATCCCGCCGCCGAGCCATCAGACGCGCGGCCTTGTGTGCAGCCTCGGAGTCGCCAGAGCTCTGCTGATCGGTCACATGAGCAGCATCGGTTGGTGTGAACGCGGCTATCTCTACAAGCCCGCGTGCAACAAGCCGCGTGAGCGCGCTCTCCCGAAGTCTCGTCTTCAGGATATCGGCCGCGGGGCGGGGCGCTTCGGTGAGTTCTGACAGCAGGGCCCGGTCGCCGTCACGCAGACCTCCGTCCGACCGGCCGGCCCGTCTTGAGACAAGACGGGCATCGTGCGGTCCGGGCGCGGGGCCGGCCAACGCCGTGTCCAGCGCTGCGTGCACGATGTCGGGGAACTGGGCGGCGAGCATGGAGATCGGGCGCACCCGGCGCGGCCCAAGGACGATCCGGGGTTTGAGCGAGGTCTCGTCAACGCGGACTTCCGAGTCACCACCGAGCCCATGGGTTGCCATATCGACGGCGCCAACCATGGTGCGGTGCCCACCAACCGTGGCGCCCTGGGGCGAGAGCGCCGGGCGTCCGACGCGCAAAACGGCGATGTCTGTCGTGGTGCCCCCGATATCGGAGACGATGGCGTCAGTCAGGCCGGTGAGATGCGCGGCGCCAACGAGGCTGGCGGCGGGGCCCGACAGGATCGTCTCGATTGGGCGGGCGCGGGCGAAACTGGCAGAGACGAGCGCGCCGTCACCGCGCACCATCATGAGCGGAGCCCGGATCCCGCGCGAAGCCAGAGTGCCCTCGGTTGCCTCGATCAGCGCGGCGATCATGGGGATGAGGCGGGCGTTCAGGACGGCGGTCACGGCACGTTTGGGCCCGCCAAGCTCGGCTGCAAGTTCGTGGCCGCAGGTGACGGGCAGGCCTGAGGCGGCGACGATGTCCCGCGCTGCTATCTCGTCGGATGGGTCCCGTGTTCCGAAATGGGCGACGATGGCAAAGCCGTCGACGTCGGAATAGGCCTGGGCGGCGTCCGCGATGACCTTGCGGTCAAGCGGCGCCTGGCGGGTGCCGCCCGGTCCGTGTCCGCCTGCCGCGAACACCACGGGGTCCTGACCAACTGCCTCGGCGAGGCCCGCGCGGCTCAACGCCTTTTCGTCAAACCCAATGAGCAACAGGCAGATGCGTCCCCCCTGACCCTCGACCAGCGCGTTTGTGGCGAGCGTCGTGGAGACGGAGACGAGGCCGATCTCTGCGGGATCGTGGCCCTGCGCGAGTGCAGCATCGATGGCGCCGGCGATCCCGATCGCGAGGTCATGGTGGGTGGTCGGGGCCTTCGCCTTGGCGAGAACGCCGGGCAGAGGGGCGGTCTCGTCGACGAGGACGGCGTCAGTGTAGGTGCCGCCGGTGTCGATGCCGAGGAGAAGGGTCATGGGTGCGTCCGGTTCAATTGACCGCGCCTTTTGCGGACGGGTGTCGGCTGCGTCAAGCGGGTAACGCGGACCCCGCGCGCGACGCGCGCCGGGGGCGCGATGCATCGGCCCCCACCCGACCTCCCCCGTTCCGGGGGAGGGGCGTCACCCGCTGACGTGCGGGCTATTGCCGAGGAAGGGCGCTCGCGGTCTGGGCGAGACGCGCGAGCATCACGAACTCTGCGCGGTAGCCGAAGGGGTCAGCGCCCTTGGCGCCCTGAGCGAGCTCTATCAGGGCGTCGTAGCCCCATTCGCCCGTATAGGTACCGCCCCGCAGAAGCTGGCCGAAACCTGCAACGGCTGCCGCAAAACGGGCCTCTGTGTCCGGCTCGCCCAAGTCGGCCTCGGTGATCGGGCGTTCGATCAATTGGCTCTCGTCTTCACCCGGGTTCTTGTAACGAAGACGAAGGAATGCGAGTTCGTCCGGATCACCCAAGGACCGTGCCTGTTCTCCGTAGCGCAGCGGATCGACCAGAGTGTCGCCGCCAGTTGGCACGAATTCGTAGAGCGCTGTGACCGTGTGGCCAGCTCCGATCTCGCCCGCGTCCACCTTGTCGTTGTTGAAGTCCTGTCGCGCGAGCATGCGGGTCTCGTAGCCGATCAATCGGTACTCGGCGACGGCTGCCGGGTTGAACTCGACCTGGATCTTGACGTCCTCGGCGATGGGGAAGAGGGCGGATTGGGCTTCCTCCACCAGCACTTTCCGTGCCTCGCTCAGCGTGTCGATATAGGCGGCCTGGCCGTTGCCGTTCTGCGCGAGGGTCTGCATGAGCTTGTCATTGAGATTGCCCTGGCCGAACCCCAGCACCGAGAGGTAGACGCCTGTCTCGCGCTTGCGCTCGACAAAGCCCTGGAGTTCGTCGACCGAGGAAATGCCGACGTTGAAGTCGCCGTCCGTCGCAAGGATGATGCGGTTAACGCCGTCGGGGTCGAAGTTGCGCTCGGCCAGCGCGTAAGCTTGGCGAATACCTTCGCCCCCGGCGGTCGAGCCGCCTGCTCGCAGGCGGCCCAGCGCGTCAAAGATCTTGCCCTTCTCGGCGACCGATGTTGGCTCGAGGACCGTGCCGGCGCTGCCTGCATAGACCACGATCGAGACCGTATCGGTGGGCGACAGGCTGTCGATCAGCAGGCGGAACGAGTTGATCAGGAGAGGCAGTTTGTCAGGCGCACCCATGGAGCCCGAGGTATCGAGCAGGAAGACCAGATTGGTCGAGGGGCGCGTATCGGGCTGCAACTCGTAGCCCTTTATGGCGACGCGCATCAGTCGGGTGTTTTCATTCCAAGGGGTGTCGAAGACGCTGACATGGGTGGCGAACGGTGTCCCTGCGTCGGCGGGCGGCGCATAGTCGTAGGGGAAGTAGTTGATCATCTCCTCGACGCGGACGGCGTCCTTTTGGGGCAGAACACCCGCCATGATCTGGCGCCGCACGAAGGCATAGGAGGCCGTGTCGACATCGATGGAGAACGTCGAAACGGGGTCCTCGGTCGTGAGTTTGACCGGATTTGTCTCGATCGCCTCAAACCGGTCGCGGCCCTGCTCCTGGTAGGTGGGGTGCGGGACGTCGGCTGCGGGGGCCGGCTGCGAGGGCGCCAGTTGTGTCTCGGCCATAGGTGCGGCCTGGCGTTTGAGTTGCTCTGTGCCCTGACCTAGTGGCAGCGGGGTCGGAGCGGCGGTGATCTCTTGGTCCGAGGTGGTAGATACGGGGGCAGCGCCTCTCCTCTCCCGCACAGTTACTTCGGCATCGGAGTCAGAAGAAACGGCGGCGGGGTCCGGCTGGACCACCATCGGGTCGTGCTGCATGAGGTTGGCGCCGACGACGATAGCCAGCGTCAGTGCTGCGAACGAGGTGCCGCCCAGCATCATTGTGTGGGTCGAGGGAAGGGTGTCCATGGTACGTCTCCAAAAACCTGTCAGGCGCGATTGCCTGGTTCTGGGACGCGGCTGGTCCTCGATTCCTTGGTGGACCTCCGACTTTTCTTTCTGGGCAGTATCGAATGCGGCCATGGCGGCGGCAATGTCTCGGGACCGCGTGGCCGCACCAGGTGCGGGCGGCGGCGCCTCGCGAAGTGCACGGGTAATGGCGTCTTCTGTCGGGTCCTGGGTCATGCGACCCCTCCTTCCTCGCGAATCCGGGCGGCGAGGGCCTTGCGCACCTCCATAAGCCGCCAGGAAACGGTCGATTCCTTGACCTCCAGCACCTCTGCTGCCTCGGCATGGCTGAGGCCTTCGTCGAGCACCAGCACCGCGGCCTCTCGCAGGTTGTCCTTCAGGATCGCAATTTCGCCGCGCAACCAGGTCGCGTCCTGCGTGCGCTGGGTCTCTTCATCTCGCCTGAGTCCATCGACCTCGGCGAAGGTGGCCGTGGCGTGGTCGCGGACGCGATCCCTGCGCATGCGGTCCCGAGCGGCGTTCAGTACCACCCGATAGAGCCAAGTCGTAAAACGCGCCTGGCCCCGAAATCCTACGATCTTGCTCCCGAGAGCTGCACAGACGTCCTGCGTCAGGTCCTCGCAATCGGGTGGGCCGCCCGTGAACCGCCAGGCGAGCGCATGAATGCGACCATAGTGGCGGGTCACGAGCCGCCCGAAGGCGTCTCGGTCACCGTTGGCCGCATCGCGCGCAAGCCTGTCGTCTTCGGTCAGCTCCAGCATCTGATCCCTTTGACGCAGGGTATCAGGGGATCCTTGGAAGACGGCGCAGTTTTTTTCAGGACTTAGTGCTGTGCGAGCAGGCGTCCGAACCCCGGGATCTGATCGGTGATGCCAGCGAGACGAAGCGCATCCCAGGCGAGCGCCTGGTTCGACGTGATGCAGGGCTTTGCCGTTGCCGCCTCAATTTCTTCGATAACTGCGGTTGATCGCAGCGCACCGCATGAGATGAAAATCACGTCAGCCTCGGGCCGGTCCAGCGCGACGGCCATCTCGGCGATGAAGTCGGGGCTCACGCGGACCATGTCGCTGTCGCGGGTCAGGTTGAGACCCTGGATGTCGAGCACATCGAACCCACGGGCTGCCAAATTGTCACGCTCGGCCGTGTTGATCTCGTCGAGATAGGGGGTCGCGACGACAATGCGCCGTGCCTCGACTGCTTACACGGTCTGATTTTAGCTTACACACGGATAACGGTGTTTTGATCGAACCTCCATCTGAATTAGGTGTATTCGAATTTGAGCAGATAGAAAA
>JBCCDA010000033.1:0-37031 GCA_039033215.1 Pseudomonadota bacterium
CACGCCGGGAATGCTGATGGCGGCGAAGGCACTTCTGGACGCCAATCCCTCACCGACACGCGAGGAGGTGGTCGAGGCGATTTCCGGCAACCTCTGCCGCTGCACCGGCTACGAGCCAATCGTCGAGGCCATCCTCGCCGCGGCGCGCGCCCCCAGGAGGACAGCCTGATGCCCGTGGAGTTCCGCAAGGACCTGTTCGCCGACGAACGCGACGATACGCTGAGCGAGATCGGCAAGCCGCACATTCGCCAGGACATCCTCGGGCATGTGACCGGGCGCTCGCCCTTCTACGACGATCGCCTGTTCGACGGCCTCCTGCACATGCGCTGCGTGCGCTCGCCTCACCACCATGCGCGGGTGCGGTCGGTCGAGACGGCGGCCGCGGAGCGCGCGCCGGGGGTGGTGCGGATCATCCGCCCCCAGGATGTGCCCCAGAACATGAACACGCTGTTGGCGCTTCTGAACTTCGGGCGAGATGACGAACCCCTGCTGGCGCCCGAGAAGACGGCCTACCGGGGCGAGCCGATCCTGGCAATCATCGCCACCTCGGAACGGGCCGCCCGGGATGCGGTGGCCGAGGTCCGCGTCGATTGGGAGGAGTTGCCCCATGTGCTCGATGTCGAGGAGGCCCTGAAGCCGGAGGCGCCCGTCGTCAACGAGACCTACCCCAACAACACCTTCGACTACCACGAGCGCTACGACCATCAGAAGCTGCGGTTCGGCGATACCGACGCCGCCTTTGCGCAGGCCGACCACATCGTCGAGGGCTCCTACCAGATGTCGCCGATCGAACAGGCCCCGATCGAGACCTGCGGCGCCATCGCGGCACCCGAGACCAATGACCGCTTCGTCTGCTACACCTCGACCCAGGCGCTTTTCTTCTCGGTGGCGGTGAGCGCCAAACAGACAGCACTGCCGTCCTCGCGCCTCCATTTCATCGGGGGTACCGTCGGCGGCGGTTTCGGCGGCAAGGTCGACAGCCATCACGAGCCGCTGGCCATCCTCGGCGCCCTGTTGACCGGGCGCCCGGTCAAGTATCAGTGGGACCGGGCGGAGGAGATGCAGGTCGGCGCCCCCCGATCGGGAGAGCGCTGGCGGATCAAGGACGGCGTCGGGCGCGACGGGCGCATCCTGGCGCGCCAGTTCACCGGGTTCTTCGATGCCGGCGCCTATACGCGCCTCACTTCCTACGGCGTTCAGAAGTGCACGGGCCACCTGCCGGGCCCCTATACCATCCCCAACGTCGCCTCGAACATCTACTGCGTCTACACCAACCGCACGCCCTCGACGGCGATGCGCGGCTTTGGGATCACGGGCGTCGACTTCGCCATCGAATGCCAGATGGACCGGGTGGCGGAAGCCGTCGGCATGGATCCGATCGAGCTGCGCATACTCAACGCCTACCGCGACGGGGATATGAAGGCGCACCGGCGCCTGGCGAAGAACTGCGCACTGATCGAGAGCTGCCAGGTGGCGGCGGGTAAGTCCGGATGGGTGCTGAGCCCGGCGGCCCAGCAGGCCTCGAGCCGGGTGGGCGGCGGCGAGGGCTGGCGCGCCGAGATCCCGGAATCGGTGATCGACCATGCGGGCCAGATCGGCGAACGCCGCCGCACGGGCCTCGCGCCCGAGCCCTTCGCAGGTGTCACCCGGCGCGAGACCGTGCCTGCAGGCACGGCCAACGAACATCCCGCAACAGGCAACGCCCCCCAGCGCGACGACATGGTGCTGGAGGCCGAGCGGCTGGGCTTCAAGGTCTCGGCAGGCGCCCCCGCGCCTGCCTTCACGCCGCCCCAAACAGTCACGACCCCGCCCCAGACACCGCCGACCCCGCCCGGGGTGCCGGTACCATACCCCAACACCGCCGCGGCGCCCGCCGCTTCATCTGGCCAGAAATACCTGAGTGGCTCGCCGCCGGGTGGATCAGCGAGCGGACCGAGCCTGCCGTCCGCGGCGGCCCGTCCTGCAGCTCCTGCGACACCATCAGCGACACGACCCCAACCGCTGACGCCGACCTCCGCTCTGCCGCCCACCGCGCCGCCACAGCCACCGGATACCGCCCCGCCCTCCGGCCCGCGCCCACCGCGGCGCCCCGGCGTGTCCCGCTTCATCTCTGGACCCAGGGGGCGCCGATGACGCTGCACCACGGGCGCGGATTTGCCTGCATCAACTATCCCATCGGCATGAACCTGGGCGGAGACCCGTCCCAGGCGCTGGTCCACTCGACGCCGGACGGCAAGTTCAAGGTCGCCCTCTCGGCCATCGACCTCGGCCAGGGCATGAAGTCCGTCACTCGCCAGATCGCGGCCGAGGCCCTGGGCGTCCCGATCGAGGACGTCTACGTGGACACGGCCGACTCGGACACGGGCCCGCACGACATGGGCAGCTTCGCCTCCCGCGGCACGCACCGCATGGGCAATGCCGTGATCCGGGCGGCCGCCGAGGCCCGCACCCAGATGTTGGAGGCCGCGGCGGAGGAGCTGGAGGTCAACGCCTCCGACCTCACCACCGACGGGCGGGGTAACATCCACGTCAAGGGCGCGCCGTCGCGGTCCATCACGGTCGAGGAAACCGCCCAGGCTGCCCAGTTCCGCCAGGGACGTACTCTGGCCGGACGGGGGATCTTCCTGGTGCCGATGTCCGACGTGGATGCCGAGACCGGCGAGATGACCCCCGTGTCCTGCTTTGCGCATGCGGCGCTGATCGTCGACCTGACGGTCGATGACGAGACCGGCGAGGTCGAGGTCACGCATATCAACTCGGCCTACGAAGTGGGCCGCGCGCTGAACCCCAAACTGGTCGAACAACAGCTGATCGGGGGGGCGTGGATGGGGGTAAGCCACGCGCTCTACGAGACGACCGAGCCTTACTACCCCGACCGCGCCCACGGGCCGGAGGACTTCAACACCTACCTTCAGCCCGGGCCGGGCGATGCGGCGCCCCACCATATCTCGATCCTCGAGCGGCCGGCCCAGGATGCGCCCTTTGGCGGCAAGGGCCCCGGCGAGATGTGCGCCAACCCCGTGCTCCCCGCCGTCGCGAACGCCGTCTACAATGCCGTGGGCGTACGCTGCGACACCCTGCCGATCACACCCGAGAAGGTTCTGCGCGGGATCCAGGCCAACGGCGGCGCCCGTCCCCAGGGGCGCCGCTGATGGCCGTCACGGCCAACATCGGCGGCATCGGCTCGCCCGAGGCGCTGCGCCAGGCCCTGACCGGCGCGCAGTACCTGGCCGACGAGGGGCTCGCGACGGTGGCCTATCTGGCGCTCGCGCTCGGCAAGCCGCTGCTGCTGGAAGGGGCGCCGGGCGTCGGCAAGACCGAGGCTGCGAAGGCGCTCGGCGCCGTGCTGACCCGCCAGGTGATCCGCTTGCAATGCTACGAGGGGATCGACGCGGGCGCGGCACTCTACGAGTGGAACTACCCCCGCCAGATGCTCGCGATCCGCCAGGCCGGCGACGAGTACGTCAACATCTACGGCGATCAGTTTCTGCTGGCCCGTCCCCTGCTGGAAGCGCTGCGTGATCCCTCCGGCACGCTCCTGCTGATCGACGAGATCGACCGGGCGGATGCGGAGTTCGAAGCCTTCCTGCTCGAGTTCCTCTCGGACTTCACGATCTCGATCCCCGAGACCGGGACCGTGCGGGCCGCGACCCCGCCCGTCGTGGTGCTTACCTCGAACCGGACCCGCGATCTCCACGAGGCGCTGCGCCGGCGCTGTGTCTATCATTGGATCGATTATCCCTCGCCCGCGCTGGAGGTCGAGATCGTGATGACCCGCGCGGCCTCGGTGGTGCGTGCCACGGCGGACGCGGTGGTCGCGTCGGTCGGCCTTCTGCGCCACGAGCCGCTGACCAAACCGCCGGGTGTGGCGGAAACCGTGGAATGGGCCGAGGCTGCCACGCTGCTTGCCAGCCAGGGCGCCGCATGGCCCGACGCCTTCCGCCGGTCGATCGGCGTCGCGCTCAAGGACCAGGACGATCTCGCCTACATGGCACCCCGACTTGGCGAAGTCTTGCCAGGGGAGGCCGCGTGATGCTCCCTGCCGGTGCGCAATCCCTTGTGGCCTTCCCGACGCTCCTGCGGGCCAACGGGTTCGCGGTGGCCCCTGACCAGACGATGAGCTTCGTCGAGGCCGTGGGCCTGCTGGGGCCGCGCAGGATGGACCATATCCGCCGGGCCGCCGTGGCGACGCTGGCCATAGCGCAGGATCGGCGCGCCGACTTCGACGCGCTCTTCGATGCGCATTTCCTCGATGCGGCATTGCCGGACGCCATGCCCGGCGATGACGAGGAGGTCGAAGCGCACGAGGGGACGGGCGAAACCGCGGAGATCCCCGAGGAGTCCTCGGATGACGAGCCCGGGGACGAGGCAACGGCGGCCGAGCGGCTGGGCCATCGGATGCTGGCCGACCAGCCCGAGGAGGCGCTCGCCGCCCTGCGCCGCCACGGGCCGACGCGCCTGCCGATGCGCCGGTCACGGCGGTTTCGGGCGGCCCGCGACGGCCGCGTTCTGGACATGCGCCGGGCGCTCCGCGAAGCCGCTCGGCGCGATGGCGAGGTCCTGACCCTGCCGCACCGCCGCCGCCGCTGGCGTCAACGCAGGATCGCGCTGCTGATCGATGTCTCGGGCTCGATGGCCGATCGCACGGAAGGTGCCCTGCGACTGGCCCATGCGCTGGCCCGTGTGGCCGAGCGGCTGGAGGTCTTTACCCTGGGCACGCGGCTGACCCGGGTGACCCCGGCCCTTCGGCTGCAGAACCCGGCCCGCGCGCTCGAGCGGGCCAGCGCCCTCATCGCGGACATCGACGGGGGCACCCGGATCGGCGAGGCCTTGACGGCGTTCTTATCGGTCCCCCGCTATGTCGGTTTCACGCGCGGCGCCGCGGTCGTGGTGCTGTCGGACGGGTTGGAACGGGGGGAGCCGTCCACTCTGATTGCCGCGACGCGCCGCCTGACCCGGCTGGCGTGGCGGCTGGATTGGTTGTCGCCCATCGCGCCCGAGGGCACGCCCCAGACCGAAGCGATGACCGCACTCCTCCCGCACCTCGACCACCTCGGGGACGGGGCGACAACGCGGGCGATCTGTGACCACCTTCTGACCATGGTGCGGCAGGAAACACGGGGCGCGGCATGATCGACGCCCACCACCACATCTGGCGCAAGAAGGACCTGCCCTGGCTGCTGGGACCGGAACAGCCCCGGATCTTCGGACCTTACGCGCCCATCAAACGGGACTATCTGATCGGTGAGTACCTGGGCGACCTCGCCGGGACCGGGATCGCAAAATCCGTCTACGTCCAGGCCAACTGGTCGCCCAACTGGGCGGCGGACGAGGCCGCCTGGGTGCAGCGCACCGCCGACGAGAGCGGCTGGCCCCATGCCATTGTCGCCTATGCCGACATGACGGTGGCAGACGTTCGCCCCGCGCTCGACAAGCTGGCGCAGCACGCGCTGGTCCGGGGGATCCGCCAGCAGTTCCACCACCACGAAAACCCGCTCTATCGTTTCGCCGCGCGCCCGGATCTCTGCGAGGATCCCACAGTCCAGCGCAACATCGCCCACCTCGCTGACTACGACTGGGCCTTCGACCTCCAGGTCTTCGCCCCGCAGATGGCGGGCGCGGCCAAGCTCGCCAAGGCCTGCCCGGACGTCACCTTCATCCTGCAGCACGCTGGCATGCCCGAGGACATGACGCCCGAGGGCCACGCCACCTGGCGCAAGGGCATGGAGGGGCTGGCCGCCTGTCCGAACGTCGTCACGAAGCTCTCGGGGCTGGGGACCTTCATCCACCGCAACGACGCCGACTTCATCTCGGGCGTGCTCGGCGAGACCACCCGGCTCTTCGGCGCCGACCGCTGCTTCTTCGGCTCGAACTTCCCAATCGAGAAGATCTGGACGTCCTATCAGGACCTCTTCGCCGCCTTTCAGCAGGCGACCGCCAACCTGCCCGACGCCGACCGTCAGGCAATCTTCAATGACACAGCCGCGCGGGTCTACCGCATCTGAGGGAGGGACATATGGCTCTGACCATTCACACGCTCGACTACGGGGACATCGAGCTGGAGACGAGCTTCCTCGTCCTCGGCCATGAATGCGGCAGGGTGCGCCGCGTGAACACGTTCGGCTTCCTGATCCTGGGTGGCGCCTATCCAATCGTCGTCGACACCGGTTTCCGTGACAACGCGATCATGGAGACGCTTGGCATGCGCGGCCACTGCTACCACGACAATCTGGTCGAGCAGCAGTTGGCGCGGCACGGCGTCAAGATGGGCGATGTCCGCTACATCCTGCACACGCATCTGCACATCGACCACGCGGGCAACGACGACGATTTCCCGATGAACACCACCGTGGTGCTGAACCGGCGCGAGATGGAGTTCTCGGTCTCCGGCATCATGTACCCCCAGTATCCCAAGCCTGACATCAAGCACCTGGTCGACCGGATCTATGAACCGGAAGCGATGCGCTTTCTCGATCTCGAGATAACGGGGGCCGAAGAGATCATCCCCGGTGTCTGGTGCGAGCCAGCTTACGCCCACACCGAAGGGTCCATGAACGTCATCGTCGATACGGCCGAGGGGCTGGCCTGCATCTGCGGCGACGTGATCTATGACTTCAACGACCAGATCGTGAACCACGTCCGCGTCAACAACTACATGGAGCCGCAGGTGACCGGCAACCACGCCGGCTCCAAGCGCAACGAGAAGGCGCAGATCAAGAAGCTGCTCAACAACTTCACGTTCCTCCTGCCCGTCCACGACAAGGGTGCGAAGATCGAAAACGGCCAGGTGGTCGGACGCCTGGGCATGACCTGTCCGGGGCCGCTGACCGAAACGCTGCCCCGGCGCAACTGGTTCCCGGCATGAGCGCGCGGTCCGCCTGGCGTCGTTGCAACGGGCGCGACAGGTGCCCGATTGCGCATGAATACCTGACCGCCGCGGTTGGCATACGCTTGGCATACGTTTGTCATATGCAAATCATACGCTTCGATTCCGGGTTCGAAGGAGGCAGCTGAGCCATGGCGCACGTCGCGACAGACCCCCGTTTCAACGACATCCTCGATTTGAACGCCCCGGTTCGGCAGATCGCGACAGGCTATGTCTTCACCGAAGGCCCGATCTGGCATCCGCTTCAGAATCACCTCTTGTTCTCGGATATCCCGGCGTCGATCCGCCGCCGCTGGACGCCTGACGGGCGGGTTGACGAAGTCCTGAACCCCTCAAACAAGGGGAACGGGATGACCTATGACGCGGACCTCAATCTTCTGGTCTGTGAGCATGTGACGTCCTCGGTGGTGCGGTTCCGGCCGGACGGGTCACGGGAGGTCTTGGCGAGCCATTTCGAGGGGCGCGAACTGAACTCCCCCAACGACATCTGCGTGAAGTCTGACGGGTCGATCTACTTCACCGACCCGACCTATGGGCGGTTGGAGCACTTCGGTGAGCCACGGCCATTACCCCAGGGATTTCAAGGGGTTTACCGCCTGCCACCAGGCCACAAGCCAGGCGACGAGCCGCAGTTGGTCACGGATCGCTACACCTTCACCCAGCCGAACGGGCTGTGCTTTTCGCCCTGCGAACGGTGGATGTGGGTGAACGACACGACCCAGGCCAATATCCGCATGTTTGACGTCGGGGCGGACGGCGCGCTGATCAATGGGCGGGTCTTTGCGAGCGGTATCCAGGAAGACGCGCGCCCGGGTGTGCCGGACGGGATGAAGGCCGATGCCGAGGGCCGCGTCTACGTCACCGCGCCCGGCGGGCTCTGGGTCTATGATTTCCACGGCATCAAGCTGGGCGAGATCCTGTTCCCGGAGATGACCGCCAATTTGCATTGGGGCGGGCCGGACTGGTCGACCCTTTACGCAACAGCAACCACTTCTGTTTACGCTGTGGACACCAAGACGAAAGGGCGGGAAGAGCCCTTTATGCGGGCACGGCCTGGAACAGTGACGGGCCCGCACCTGTCAGAGCCGCTGGAGCCTGCGCGCACGGCGCTGCTGATCCAGGACATGCAGAACGACGTCATCATGGATGGTGGCGCGTTTGCGGACTCGGGCTCCCCTGCTCACGCTCGCCAGCAGAACGTCATCGAAAACTCACGCCGCCTCCTGGAAGCCTGCCGCCGCAAGGGGGTCATGGTCTGCCATGTCTGGTTCGTCTGCGAGCCGGGCCACCCAAGTCTGGCCACCAACGCACCGCTCTTCCAGGCGCTCAAGGCGGCGAACGGGCTGGTACGCGGCAGCTGGGGGGTCCAGCCGGTACTGGGTCTGGAGGCGCGCGACAGCGATCTGGTGGTCGAGAAGATGTCCATGAGCGCCTGGGAGACCTCGCGTCTCGAGGCCTATCTGCGCAACGCCGGGATCGACACGATCCTCAACACCGGCGCCTGGACGAACATGTCGATCGAGCACACGGCCCGCACCGCGGCCGACAAGGGTTTCCGGGTGGTGGTGCCCCAGGACGCGTGCTCGACGATGAACGCCGATTGGCACCGGGCGTCGCTGGACTATGCGATGGCCAACGTGGCCGAGATCACTTCTGTGGATGCGGTCATCGCCGCCCTGGCATAGCGCCGGCCTTCCGTTCGTCGCCAGCGAGGGCGTAGTCTGCCGGAACGATCCTGACGACCCCCCGCGCACAAGCGCGGATCCCAAGCGGCGGGAGAGGGGGCGCAAACGTGCCCACGACTCGGCAACGGGTGAATATGTCCGGGGTTCGCCGGCATCTGAAAGCTCAGCCAATGAGCAATCACGCTGCGACCGGCCTGAATTATGGTTAATCAGTGAGCGCTTCAGCACATAGTGCGCAAGAGATACCCGATTGGACGGGACCTCTTGCGTTTGTTGGTTATGTTTTTTCGCAGCAGACGCTGTTGCGTGCCATTGTTCGCTGGCGAAGCACGGAGGGTGACCTCCGACTGACGTGAGTATTGGGGACCGGGGCACCCATGTGTCCGGCGCGTATCACTGGTCAAGACAAGCTGGTCCGGTTGCAATCCGGGCGGCCGACAGGAGGTTCACATGACCAAGAAGATGTATGATGGCGGTAACGATCCGCGCGAGCTTTGGAACCAGGCACATGACTTCGATCCGAAGGACCCGCTGGTTGGACTCAACCGCCAGGATCTTGGCGGTCCCCGGCTCGAGCGCCGCACGGTGCTGCGGCTACTGGCGGCATGCGGCGCGCTGACCGCCGCACACGTGATGCCCGGGATGGGTGTCACCCCGGCCCGTGCCTCGACCGGCGGCACACTTCAGGCGGGCTGGTCTGGAACCGGCGAGTTCCGCACGCTCGACCCCGCACAGATCCCCCAGGTTCTGCTGTTCCAGATTACGTCGAACGTGCTGAGCGGGCTGACCCATATCAATCCCGCCCTCGTCGCCGAAGGCGATCTGGCAACCGACTGGGAAGTCAGCGCCGACGGCACGGAGTACATCTTCAACCTGCGCGAGGGTGTGACCTTCCACAACGGCGATCCGTTCACCGCGGATGACGTGCTCTACACCTATGAGCGGTCGAAGGATCCGCAGCAATCCATCCACTCGCGCGTGCTGAACAATGTCGCCTCGCTCGAGAAGATGGGTGACTACAAGGTCAAGTTCACACTTTCGGCGCCGCAGGCGAGCTTCCTGGTCAAGACGCTCGAGCGTTCGTCGGGCCGCGCGATGACGATCGTCTCGAAAGGGGCGATCGAGAGCATGGGACTGTCGGACTATGGTCTGCGCCCCGTCGGCACCGGACCGTTCAAGGTCACCGACCACCAGCTTGGCCAGTCGATCACGCTGGAGAAGTTCGAGAACTTCTACGACCCCGAACGCCCCAAGGTCGACAAGGTCGTCATTACCCCGATTCTGGATCCCGAACCCTTCGCGGCCGCGATGGAGGCAGGAGACATCCATATCTCGGGTGGCAACCCGATCCCTCCAGAGCTGATCGACCGGTTCGAACAGAACCCCGATTTGGTGACCTCGATCGTCCCGGGGCCGGGCTTCCAGTGCGTCTGGATGAACCCCAACCGCGATCCGTTCAAGGTCTCGGACTTCTCCAAGCCCGTCGAGGAGCTGATGGAGGAGCCTGGCTTCAAGGTTCGCCTCGCCATCGCGAAGGCCATCGACCGTGATCTCTACATCAAGCAGGCGCACTTCGGACGGGCCGTGCCGGGCTACGGCTCGGTCAACCCGGCGATGGGCTTCTACTACGACGAGGGGATCGCGGATAAGTCCAACCAGAACTTCGATCTCGAGGAGGCGCAGAAGCTCCTGGCCGAGGCCGGATATCCTGGAGGCGAGGGCTTCCCGAAGCTGAAGCTGGCCGGGACCCCGTCCAACCGCCGCGACAGCATCGTGGTTGCCAACATCCTCAAGCGGAACCTCGGGATCGAGGTCGAGGTCGAATCCAAAGAGCCGGCCGTCCTTCTGGACGAGTTCCGCGCGATGGAGTTCGACATGCAGCGGCTGGGATCGGGCGGTGACTTCGACCCCGACGATGCACTGGTCGACTGGATGCAGACGAGCTCGAAGTTCAACGGGCCCAAGCGCGATACGGCGAAGAACCCGATGGGTTACTTCTCGGACCCGGTCGTCGACGAGCTGATCGACAAGCAATCTGCCACCGCCGATCCTGAGGCCCGCAAGGCCATGGTGCAGGAAGCGGACCTGATCACCTCGAACAAGGTTGCCGCGGCCTTCGTCTACCACCCGATCGACCCGATGGTCTGGCGCAAGGAAGTGACCTTCCCCGAGGAAAGCCGGATTCCGGGACTGGTCGATCTCGACCGCGTGACGATCGAGAGCTGACGCCCGGAAAGTTGACAGCTGTCAACTGGTTAACGGCGCGGGCAGCGCTGTTGGGTTTTTCCCGACGATTGTAAACGCGCTGCCCCAGAATAGAACAGATGCCCGGCACCCGGGCCTCTGATCCCAAGACCGGAGGTCGCCCGCATGGTCGCCTACATTCTTCGCCGGACGTTTGGTGCTGTCATCGTGATGTGGGCGGTCACGACGCTGGTCTTCTTCATGCTGCGCATCCTGCCGGGAGATCCGCTGGCCGCCATGCTGTTCGAAGCCGACCCCACGGCGGCGGACGAGCTGCGGGTGAAGTTCGGGCTCGATCAGCCCATGATCGTGCAATACTGGAAGTGGTTCACGCTGCTCCTGCAAGGGGACATGGGCGCGTCGATCTACGGCTCGCGCGTGCCCGTCAGCCAGATCCTGAGCGAGGCCGCCCCACGCACCCTGTCGCTGGCGCTTCTGGGCTTTGTTGTGGCCGTGATCATCGCGATCCCGGCGGGCCTGATCTCGGCGCTCTACAAGGGGCGGCCTGTGGACCACGGCGTTACCTTCGTGGCCTTCCTCGGTCTCTCGATGCCGGACTTCTGGCTGGGGATCCTGCTCATCATCTTCTTTGCCGCCCATCTGGGCTGGCTGCCCGCCATCGGTTACGAGCCCATGTCGGCGGGCTTCTGGGAATGGCTGAGCCACCTGATCATGCCGGCGATTGCCACGGGGACCGCGTTTTCGGCGATCATCGCGCGGATGGTCCGCTCGTCCATGCTCGAGGTGATGGGGACCGACTACGTCAAGGTGGCCGTCGCCAAGGGCCTGTCGCCCTGGCAGGTCGTGATGCGCCACGCCTTCCCAAATGCGTTGATCCCGGTGGTAACGGTGATGGGCATCGCCTTCGGCCTGCTCATGGCCTCGGCCGTCGTGGTCGAGACCGTCTTCGCCATCAAGGGGCTGGGCCGGATTCTCATCGAGGGCATCCTGAATCGCGACTATCCGGTGGTGCAGGGGGCGATCCTGGCGGTCTCGTTCATCTTCGTCTTCGTCAATCTGCTGGTCGACATCCTCTACGGGGTGCTTGATCCCCGGATCAGGGTGCACGGATGACCGACCTCGCGCACGATACCGCCGTTGCCGCGTCTGAGAGCGAGGACGCTGGCGGACGCAAACGCTCGATCTGGCGGGTGGTGCGGCGTGACAAGCGTGCAATGGGCGCGTTCGTCTTTCTCGTCGTGCTGACGCTGGCGGCTGTGCTGGCGCCCTGGGTGGCGCCACACGACCCCAATGACATGATGTTCATGATGATGGAGGCGCCCTCGATGGCGCATCCGCTGGGTGTCGACGATCTTGGCCGGGATCTGCTGAGCCGGATCATCCACGGGGCGCAGATCTCGCTCTTCGTCGGGGTGAGCACTGTGGGCATCGCCATGGTGATCGGTGTCGCCATGGGCGTGGCGGCGGGGTACTACCGTGGTTGGGTCGACACGATCATCATGCGCTACATCGACCTGCAGTGGGCTTTTCCGAACATTCTGATCGCCGTCTACCTGGTCGCGGTCTTCGGCACGGGGCTTTTGAACGTGATGGTGGCGATCTCGCTTGCCTATCTGGACGACTTCGCCCGGGTCGCGCGCGGCATGACGCTTCAGGTGAAGGAGGAGCTCTACGTCCAGTGCGCGCGGACCTACGGCGCGTCGGACTGGCTGATCATGACGCGGCATATACTGCCGAACATCACGGCGCCGATCATCGTGTTGGCGACGGTCAGTGTCTCGAACGCGATCCTGGCCGAAGCGGTGCTGTCGTTCCTGGGGCTGGGGGTGAGTTCGGACACGCCGACCTGGGGCCTGATCCTGGCCGATGCGCGCAGCTTCATCAGCCGGGCGTGGTGGCTGGGCGTCTTCCCGGGGCTGGCGATCATGCTCACGGTGCTCGCCGTCAACTTCCTGGGTGATGCGCTGCGCGATCATCTGGATGTACGCGAACGGCCCTGAAGATGGACGGTGTGGGTGGTGTGCTCAGCTAGCGGCCTGACAGTCCGCCCAAGCAAGGACCCACCGCGCCAGGGCCTGGCAGGTGGCGAGTGCACGCATCGTTCTGTTGCTCCAGTCCTGAGAAGCCTTTGACAGAAGGCAAATCGCTGGCCAATACAAGCTGGAGACAGGCGGTAGAGGGGCCCAGAGATGGATATCAATGTCACCTACGAACGCCCCAATCCGGATGCGCCGCGCTCGGGGCCTGTGAAGGTTGGCTGGCTGCTTACGGATCCCAAGGGCGGCATCGTGTTCGATCCGCCGGAGCGGGTACGCTCGGTCGAGATGAACAAACAGCACGCCAAGTCCGCTTCGCGCTGCCCCGCGGTGATCAACCTCGAATCGCGGTACTTCGTTATAAAGTGTCCGTTCGATCTGAACCTCGGCTTTGTGCGCGACAAGGACGGCAAACCGGCGCTCAAGAACCTCTCGGGCGACGCGTCGTCCGTGCGGGGCAAGAAGCTCAACCAGCACCTCCACGTCACCGGTGAGAAGGAGTGGCGCTACTCCAACCGTCCCACCATCCAGGTCTCGCTGCCCTACCTCTTTCTCGCGGACGAGCCCGTGTACATGAGCCAGGTCGCCCCGTTCATGCATTACCGCGCCGAGCAACTGCCCGGCACGATCTTCGGCGGTCGCTTTCCAATCAACATCTGGCCGCGCCCGCTGATGTGGGCGTTCGAGTGGCACGACACCACGAAACCCTTGCGTGTCCAACGCGGCGAGCCGCTTTTCTACGCGCTCTTCGAGACGGAACCCCAGGACCGCGCCGTCCAGGTGATCGAGGCCCAGCGCACGCCCGAACTCGACGAGTACCTCGACCTGGTCTCAGGCGCGGTGAACTACGTGAACCAGACGTTTTCGCTGTTCAAAGCGGCCGAGGAGCGCCGGCCGGAGACGCTTGTGAAGGCCAAGTGAAGCCACGCCCTGGACGCCGCCTAGGAGACTGGTGACTTCTGAATCGTTCGGACGTGTCTGACCAACAAGAGTAAGCTGCTCATCAGCAATGATGGACAAAGCCTCAGAAGGCTTTCGTCTGCCAAGGTTCAATGGAAGGTGTCTCTAAGCAGCGACCCTTCCAACGGCCCATCGTCCAATCCATGCACACCATCAGCAACGGTTTGAGTCCAGTATCAAACCCAACCAGTCTCGCGTTTGGCGATGCGCCGTCGTCAGGCTAGCCGCTTCGCGTGGAGCCCTAGCGCTTCCCAAAAACTCGCTGTCACCTGATCTCACGGCAGCAGGACGGTGTAAGGCGAAGATCTAAATGGCGCCGGCTGAGGGACTCGAACCCCCGGCCCACTGATTACAAATCAGTTGCTCTACCAGCTGAGCTAAGCCGGCACCGGCGGGCGTTCTAGACCCACTGGCAGCCGTGTGCAAGGCCGTGCTCAGCGGATAAATTGTGGTCGCAGGCGGATCCGTGCTCGATGCTCCGGAGCGAGGTGGCGGTTCAGCCGCCGGTTGATCGCCCCGAACACGCCGATGATCCCGACCGTCCCGATTACGAAGAACCCGGCGGCAATTGGATAGCTGATGAACGGGTTGAATGTCTGTTCGGCGAAGTAGTTGGCGTAATAGAGCGCATCTCCCTGCTGACGCCTGGCCGGGAAGCTCGAGAAGTAGACCAATGCCGTCGCATGGTAGAGGAAAATTGCCTCGTTCGTGTAGCTCGGCCAAGCCAGCCGCAGCATGGTCGGCCAGACGATGCGGCGAAAGCGCTGGCCGGGAGCCATGCCGACAGCGTCCGCAGCCTCGATATCACCCCTGGGCACTGCTCTCAGCGCGCCGTAGAAAATCTGCGCAGTATAGGCGGATGTGTTCAGAAACAGCACAAAGACCGCGCCCAGCCAGGCCCGCGTCAGCCATCCCGTCTCGGCCCCGATCACCGCGATGCCGAGATCAAGCTCGAACCCGACTTTGGGCAGCTGCACGAACAGCTCGTAGACGAAGAAGAACTGTATGAAGAGTGGTGTGCCCCGGAAGAGATAGATGAAGCCCGAGGACGAGAGGCGCGCAAGCGGGTTTGCACTTGCCTTCCCCAGCGCCAGCAGCGTCGCAAAACCGAACCCCAGTACCACCGCAAACACCGCGAAGTAGATGTTCCAGATCATCCCCGACCCGATCAGGACGATCTGCTCGCAGAGCGTGATGTCCGCGCGCGGCAGCAGCCGCTCACCTAGTCCGATGGAGCGCAGCGCATAGTCCTGGAATGTCTGGGCGCAGCTCATCGCGCGCCCGCCATGCCGCGCGAGACCCGTGCCGTCAGCCTGTCGAACCCGAGCTGGCTGATCCATGTCAGCGCGATGTAGAACAGCATCAGCACCCCGAAGTACCAGACCCGCCAGTCGCCGTGCGGATAGTCCGTGAAGTTCGGGTTCTGGCGACTTCCCAGTTCACGGGCCCAGTAGACGATGTCCTCTATCCCCAACAGGAACAGAAGTGGCGTGGCCTTGATCAGGATCATCCAGAGATTCGAGAGGCCAGGCAGTGCGTAGACCCACATGAGCGGCATCTGTACCCGCAGGAAAATCTGCGTGCGCGACATGCCGATTGCTTCGGCTGCTTCGATCTGACCCTTGGGAACCGCCCGCAGAGCTCCATCAAGGATGTTGGCAGCGAACGCACCGAAAGTGGTCGCGAACGCAATGATTGCAAGCGCGAACCCATAGGTCTTGTGAGCCCACTCGGGAGCGGTTGCCGACGGCGTCTTCGCGGCGTCGCAGACGATGAAGTCGTTCCCGCGCCAGATCGGATCGCTCCAATCGGGGCAGAGGATGGCATGGCGCGACAGCTCGATCAGCTGATCGAGCGCAAGGGGTACAAAGAGGAAGAACAGGATGTCCGGCACGCCGCGCACCATCGTGGTGTAGGTGCCACCAATCCACCGAACGGGCGTGATCGACGAGCGTTTCGCCAGTGCTCCTGCCATGCCGAGCATCATGATTGGCGGGACGGCGACGACAAGCAGAGCTATGACGGTCATAAAGCTGCCGTAGAACGCCATGTGCTTTCCGGTGCTGAGGTAGCACAGCATCCAGTTCAGGTCGTCAAGGCTCGTTGGGTCGGCGCAGGAAAAATCCATTAATCAAGAAACGGGGCGGGGGTCAGCCCGCCCCGGTTACCTTACCACTGCGGTGCGTCTTCGAACCACTTGTTCAGCAGCTCGTTCACCTTCCCGTTTGCAACCGTCTCCTCGATCGCCGCGTTCAGCTTCTCGCGCAGCTCGGCGTCGCTCTGACGGATGCCGAGGCCGACACCCCCGCCGAGGCGAACCTGGTCGATGACGGACAACGCGCCGCCGGACTCGGCTACGATCGGCTTGAGATAGTCGTCGTCCGCCAGGACGGCGTCGGCCTCACCGGCGCGGACGGCGGCTACCGTTTCGTCAGGTGTGGCGAACTCCAGCACCGTGGCACCGGAGGCCGCGACGTGACCGGCCTGTATCGTATTCACCTGAGCCGCGATCACCGTGTCCGGTGAGGTCAGATCCAGTTCGGCCCCATCTGCCGAGACGTAGAAGGACCAGGTTGCGGGAATGTAGGCGCGGGTGAATGAAATCACCTCAGCACGCTCGGCGGTGATCGACATGCCGGCCATGATGACGTCGTAGTTGCCCGAGACAAGGTTGGGGATGATCGAATCCCAGTCGTTCTTCACCCAGGTGCAATCCAGCTTGGCCATCTCACACAGCATGTTGCCGTACTCGATCTCGAAGCCGTCCAATTCACCCTGGTCGTTGATGAAGTTGTACGGAGGATAGGCGCCCTCGGTGCCCATCCGCACCGAATGGTCATCCGCCAAAGCGGCCGAGGACATTGCCCCCAAGGCCACCGCTGCGATCAGTGTCTTCCAGTTGGTCATGGATCTCTCCCTGTAAGTCTTCCCAGTCGCTACAACGCGCTTGCCAGGAAAGCCCGGCAGCGGTCTGATTTCGTGTTGCCGAAAACCTCGGCAGGGGTGCCTTCCTCCTCGACGAGGCCTTTGTGGAGGAAGATGGTCTTCGAGGAGACTTCGCGCGCAAAGCCCATCTCGTGCGTGACCACGATCATGGTGCGTCCTTCATCGGCGAGCCCTCGCATGACGCGCAGAACCTCTCCGACCAGTTCCGGGTCGAGAGATGACGTAGGTTCGTCGAACAGCAATACCCGCGGCTGCATCGCCAGCGCGCGCGCGATCGCGACGCGCTGCTGCTGGCCGCCGGAGAGCTGGCTTGGATAGCTGCTGTGCTTCTCGGCGATGCCAACCTTGCCGAGGATGTCCATGGCCTCCTCGCGCACCTCGGCCGCAGGGCGTTTCAGGACCTGGAGCGGACCTTCCATCACGTTTTGCAGCACGGTCATGTGTGACCACAGGTTGAAGCTCTGAAAGACCATGCCCAGGCGAGACCGGAGGCGCATGATCTGGCGCGGATCGGCGCCGAGCATGCGGCCCTTGCCGTCGGTCCGCACCACGACCTCCTCACCGTCGACGACCACTCTGCCGCGGTCAGGTGTTTCAAGAAAATTCAGGCAGCGCAGAAACGTCGACTTGCCGGACCCTGACGCCCCGATGACCGAGATGACATCGCCCTGCTCTGCCTCTAGCGACAGGCCTTTGAGCACATCGAGCTCCCCGAAGCTCTTGTGGATATCCTCAGCGATCAGTGCACTCATATCCCGTCTCCCGCCCCGCAAATGACGGGGTTTCCGTGAACTTTGCAAGACCTTAAGGATGACGGCTCCGTCAGCACACGTTGGGGTAGAGGGCGCTGAACTTCCCGTTCAGATAGTCGAGCAATGCCGTCTCGTCCGCCGTGCCGCCGCATGCCGTGGCGATGACGTCGGCAGGTCGGGCGACAGAGCCTGCGGCGTGGACATGTTTGCGAAGCCAGCTGACAGCGCCCGAGACATCGCCCGCGGCAAGTGCCGAGTCGAGGTCTGGCATGTCCCGCCGAATTGCCGCCATCAGCGCACCCGCGTAGACGTTCCCCAGCGTATATGTCGGAAAGTAGCCGAACAACCCGACCGACCAATGCACATCCTGAAGCACGCCGTTGGAGGGCTTGTCGACCTCAACGCCGAAATCGGCCCGGAACCTGTCGTTCCACGCTGCTTCCAAGTCACCGACCTGCAAGTCGCCGGCGATCAGGGCGCGCTCTAGCTCGAAGCGCATCATGATGTGCAGGTTGTAGTGGACTTCGTCAGCTTCGGTCCGGATGTAGCCAGGACTGACACGGTTGACCGCGCGGTAGAAGTCACGGGCAGTGCCGACTCCGATGTCGCCGAAGGTCTCGGTCATCTGGCTGAACAGCCAGCCGCAGAACGGCTCGGAGCGGGCAAGCTGGTTCTCACAGATCCGCGACTGGCTCTCGTGCACGCCCATCGAGGCATGGGTGCCCGCAGGTTGCCAGGCCAGAGCGGGGGGCAGTCCCTGCTCGTACAGCGCATGTCCGGTTTCGTGCACCGTCGAGTAGAGGCAATCAAACGGGTTCTCCGGATCGACGCGGGTGGTGATGCGAACGTCACCACGTGTGCCCGAGCAGAACGGGTGGACCACCAGATCGATCCGCCCCGCGGCGCTGTCATAACCGAAGACATCGGCAAGCCGTTTGGCGAGGGCGAGCTGCGCCTCCTTCGGGAAAGTCCCATCAAGCCGGGGCGCGTCACCTCCGGCCTCGGCAATCCGGCCGCGGAGGTCCGACAATCCCGCCCGCAAGCGCCCGAACATTGCTGCCGTTTCGGAGGCTGACCCGCCTGGCTCGAAATCATCCATCAGCGCATCGTAGAGGGCATCCGAACCGCTCCCCTCGGCCAGGCAGGCCGCGTATTCGCGCGCAAGTGAGAGGATCTCCGACAGCGCTGGCAGGAAGTCTGCAACGGAGTCGTTTGCGCGGGCGTCGGCCCAGACGCGTTGCGAGCGGCTTGATGTCTTGGCCAGCGCCTCGGCGAGCTCGGTAGGCACCTTGGTCGCACGTTGGAAGCTGCGCTTTGCCTCTCGAACGTTTGCCTGCCCTGCGGCATCCAGAGGCCCGACGTCGATCGCTGCAAGCCAGTCGCCCATCTGCGGATCAGTCTGACGACCGTGCAGGACAGCGGACAGAGCGCCGGCTTGTTCTGCCCGCTGTTCGCCCCCCTTCGGTGGCATCATCGCCTCCTGATCCCAGGACAGCAGGCCGGACACGCCTTGAAGGGCGGCGGTTGTCTTGAGATGCGCCAGGAGCGCGCTGTAGGCGTCATCGGACGTCATGGATGGTACCGCTCGTGTCTTGGGTTCATCGTGGCCGTCGCGCTGGGCGCACTGCACGATCGTAACGGAGGTCCCGGGGAAAGCCCCGGGACCCGATGACCTCTCAGGCGGCTATCGGTCTCGGAACGGCACGCCGCCCGTCCCCTCGCCCCGCTTGTCGCCCGCGGGAGCCCAGGTATCGGGGTCGGTGATCAGCGCGGCAATCGCATCTGAAGCGACATCGAGCAGCGCCTCTCCCTTTTCGGCCGTCGCCTTCTGCGGCATGCCAGAGACGCCGTTCCCGGTCATGTGCGCGAATGGCCGCCAGCGGTACGATCCTTGACCGGCCTTCAGGAACCCCACTCCCCGTTGAGTGTTCAAAGAGGCAAGATCGGAGGTGTCGACCAGATCCGGTTCGCAAGCCATCATCATGGCAGTCTCGCCTTCGCAGGCATGCTGAATGCCGTCCTGATCCTCCAGCAGATCGCCGATCTTACGGCCGGCCTCTCCGACATAGGTCGTCGCAACCAACGTCGCATCAAACTTGCCGGACAGCTCGTCGCAGATCTGTTGCATGGCGATGATGTTCCCGCCGTGGCTGTTCGAGATCAGGATGTCTTGGAAGCCGTGGCGCACCATCGCCTCGACCAGATCGGCTATGACCCGGCGAAACGTCTCGTGGCTGAGGATAAGTGTTCCCCCGAAGGCCATGTGATGCTCGGAGAGCCCCGACCAGACCACCGGCGTCACCACCGTCGGACGCGTCGGAAAGGCTTTTTGCGCGGCCCGCACGGCCACCTCGTGGCCCAGCCGCGTGTCCGTCATAACTGGCAGGTGAGGGCCATGTTGTTCGATCGAGGCGATCGGCAGGATCACCACCGCGTTCTGATTGGCCAGTGCGCGGAGTTCCTGCGCCTTCATACGTGCCCATTCGACTTCTGGCATCTTCATGCTCCCGTTCTCAGATCCAGCCCTGCACGGAACCGCGCAAGACGTGTCGGTTGGTGATTGCCGAGAACGCCGCGATCTTCAACCGCGTTTCCCAACGTCGGGTGCGGAAGGTGTGCGGACCCCTTATTGGGTTGAGCGGGACCGGAAGGGGTCTCGTTTTCACACAAACGCTGTTCCGGATGGCCAGCGGTTGTGAAAATCCCGAACTTGGCGAGCGGTCTCAACATTGCCCGTATGCGCGCTCGCGCCCAATCGCGGCCATCCTGGTGCGGGGGGTGCATCAAGGGATGTTCGGACCGGGTCGCCGGCGCACAGCACCGGGTGTGCCGCTACCCAACGCAAATGTTCGCAGTCCCTGGTGACTGCAGGGGCTTGCAGAATCTGAACGCCGCGCGTATATCCGGCTCAACATCGCGGCGGCCTGCTGGCACCAGCGGGCCCCCATCGGGTAGCTGGAGCACCAGTGGACGAGCCGCGAGGCTCGTTTTTTCGTTTTCTGCCCCGCGGGAGCGCGAAATGACCGAAATGATCGCGAAGGCACCGATCGACAAGCGCCTTGCTGCGCTCGTTGCCCCGTCGATCGAGGGCATGGGCTTCGAGCTGGTGCGCATTCGCCTGATGGGCGGCAAGAAGGCCACGCTGCAGATAATGGCGGAACGCCCTGACGGGACCATGGAGGTCGAGGATTGCGCCGAGCTGTCGCGAAATCTGTCGGCCATTCTGGACGTCGAAGACCCGATATCGGGTGAGTATACATTGGAGGTGTCGTCCCCCGGGATCGATAGACCGCTCACGCGGCTGCAGGACTTCGACCGTTGGGAAGGCTACGAGGCGAAGATCGAGACCGACGACACGATCGACGGGCGTAAGCGCTTCAAGGGAATCCTTGCGGGGATCGATGGAAACGAGGTGCTGATCGAGGTTGAAGAGGGGACGATTGGCCTCGATTTCGGTTGGCTCACTGATGCCAAGCTGATCCTGACCGATGAGCTGATTACCGAGAGCCTGAGACGGTCAAAGAAGAAATTCCGTGAAGAAGACTTCGACGAAGTCGTCGAGTCTGACGACGAAACAGAGGATGGATCCGACATGCGAGAGGACGCCTGAGATGGTCACCGCCAACAAGCTGGAGTTGCTGCAGATCGCCGATGCGGTCGCGCGCGAGAAGCTGATCGAACGGGAATTGGTCATCGAGGCCATGGAGGATTCCATGGGCAAGGCCGCGCGCCAACGCTACGGCGCCGAGTACGACATCCGCGCTTCGATCGACCGCAAGACTGGCGAGACCACGATGCGGCGGGTGATCACGGTCGTTGCAGACGATGAGCTCGAGAACAATTTCACGGAGATCGGCGTCACGGAAGCGCAGATCAACAACCCAGGAATCGCTGTTGGCGAGGCCATCGAAGAGCCGCTGCCGCCCATGGAGTTTGGCCGGATCGCTGCCCAGACTGCCAAGCAGGTTATCGTTCAGCAGATCAGGGATGCGGAGCGCGAACGTCAATTCGAGGAGTTCAAGGACCGCGTGGGCGAGATCATCAATGGTATCGTCAAACGCACGGAGTACGGCAACGTCATCGTTGACCTCGGAAGGGCCGAGGCGATTGTTCGGCGCGATCAACTGATACCGCGAGAGGCGTATCGCAATGGCGACCGCGTGCGCGCCTATATCCGGGATGTGCGCTCGGAGACGCGGGGCCCGCAGATCTTCCTGAGCCGGACCGCGCCAGAGTTCATGGCGAAGCTCTTCGCACAGGAAGTGCCTGAGATCTACGACGGCATCATCGAAGTCAAGGCAGTGGCGCGTGATCCTGGCAGCCGGGCCAAGATCGGTGTGATCAGCTACGACAGCTCGATCGACCCGGTCGGTGCGTGCGTTGGTATGCGGGGGAGCCGTGTGCAGGCGGTTGTCAATGAGCTTCAGGGTGAGAAGATCGACATCATTCCGTGGAACGATGACTCGCCCACGTTCATCGTGAACGCGCTGCAACCCGCTGAAGTTACAAAGGTGGTGATGGATGAGGACGCCCAGCGCATTGAAGTTGTCGTTCCAGATGAGCAGCTCAGCCAGGCGATAGGTCGGCGCGGACAAAACGTGCGCTTGGCCTCACAGCTGACCGGCTGGGACATCGACATCATGACCGAGGCAGAAGAGTCGGAACGTCGTCAGGCCGAGTTCAAAGAACGCACCGAGATGTTCCAAGAGACCATGAATGTCGATGAGATGGTCGCCCAGCTTCTCGTGTCGGAGGGGTTCAGCTCGCTGGAAGAGGTCGCCTTCGTTGAGATGGATGAGCTTCTGGTCATTGATGGCTTTGACGAGAGCGTTGCCGAGGACCTGCAAGCGCGTGCCCGCGAGAGCCTGGAAGAGATGAACCAGCGCACCCTCGACGAGGCGCGTGGCATGGGTGTCCAGGAAGATCTCATCAACTTCGAAGGTCTGACGCCGCAGATGAT
The DNA here is from genome assembly GCA_039033215.1 of Pseudomonadota bacterium. Taxonomy (GTDB): domain Bacteria; phylum Pseudomonadota; class Alphaproteobacteria; order Rhodobacterales; family Rhodobacteraceae; genus Thermohalobaculum. Next base: position 22,431 of record JBCCDA010000033.1, read on the forward strand.
TATGGCGCTGGCGAAGGACGATGTGCTCGACTTGGCCACGTTCGCGACTTGCGCGGATTGGGAACTGGCCGGCGGCTACACAACGATCGACGGCAAGCGCGTCAAGGACGACGGAGTGCTTGAGCCCTTCGACGTGAGCCTCGAGGAGGCCCAGTATTTGGTCATGAAGGCCCGGATCGAACTGGGGCTCGTCGATCCAAACCAGATTCTGGCAGACGCCGAGGCGGCCGAGGCCGAGGCGGCGCAAGAGGCTGAAGGAAACGAGGAGACGGCGCCCGCGTGATGGTGGCAGTTGCGACAGAGGATCAGGCGATGAGCCGCGGCGGACGCAAACGTGACCGTGACGCGCCGGAACGGCGTTGCATTGCGACGGGCGAGATCGGTCCTACCGATCGTCTTTTGCGGTTTGTGGTGTCGCCCGACGGCGTCGCGGTTCCGGATGTCGCGTGCAAGCTGCCAGGACGCGGTGCATGGCTGACCGCCGATCGTGGTCTCGTGGATCGAGCCGTCAAGAAGAGGCTCTTCTCTCGCGCCTTTCGCCAACCCGTCGAGACACCTGATGGTCTCTCCGATCTGTTGGAGGATCTGGTCGCGAAACGTCTGATCGAGATGATCAGCCTCGCACGCAAAGCAGGCCAGGCGGTCACCGGTGCCGAGAAGGTTCGTGCGCATCTTACGGGTGGACACTCCAGAGTGCTTGTACAGGCCTCGGACGGGTCGGAGGATGGCAAAGGCAAGCTTGCGCGGCTTGCAGCGGCGCAAACGCCGGCAGTTCCCCGCCTCGAGATCCTGACGGCCCAGGAATTGGGTTTGGCTTTTGGCCGCGAGTTTGCCATACATGCCTCGCTCGACGCTGGCGGGTTCGCCCGCAAGGTATGTGCGGAAGCAGTTCGATTGCAGGGGCTGCGCGGTACACAGGGGCCGGGCGCTAATATCGGGGAAGAGCAGACACCGTACAGGGTCGACGATGGGTCGACCGGCTCGGTTAATTCGGATACAGAGCGCGCCGGCATCGGCGGCTCGGACAAGGACGATCTATGAGCGACCAAGACGGCGACAACAAGATGGGTGGGCGCGGCCGCGGCGGACCGGGCCGGGGTGGCTCTGTTCGCCAAAGCTTCAGTCACGGCCGCTCGAAAGCGGTAGTCGTCGAAAAGAAGCGCAAACGGATTATTCCACCGGGCGCCGCAGCTGGCGGTGCTGCCGCTGCCGCGGCCGCGGCAATGGCCTCGAAGGGCCAGAGCGGTGCTGCGACTGTCGCGCCCCCTCAAGAAGTCGCGGAAGTGTCGGCACCCGTCGAGACGAAGGCACCTGAGCCTCAGGCAGAGCCGGCACCCGCAAAGCCAGTCGCTGCAGCGGCGCCTGCACCGGCACCCAAAGCTCCTGCCGAGCGCGCCAACGTTCGCGCGCCTGCCAAGTCTGCGCCAAAAACGGGTGGGCGTCCCGGAGCAGGGATCTCGAGGGAAGAAGCGGCGCGCCGTCTTGCGGCAATCCGTCAGCACCAGCGAGACGAGGAAGAACGCAAGCGTCGCGAGGCCGAAGACGAGAAGCGCCGGGCTGAGGAAGCGAAGCGCCGGGCCGCTGAAGCCGCGGCGCAAGCCCGCGCAGAACAGGAAGAGCGCAAACGTCGCGAGGCGGAAGAAGAGCGTCGCACAGCGCAAGAGGCACAAGCCGCCGAAGCGCCAGTCGAAGCGCCGGCAGCTTTGCCGGAAGCTGCGCTGACCGAAGAGTCTCGGCCCCGCAGCCGACCGCAAGAGGATGCCCGCGGTCCGAGCCGTGCTGCACCTGCGCCCAAGAAACCCGCACCGTCGCGCGGACGCGATGATGGCCGTCGCCGTTCTGGCAAGTTGACGATCAGTCAAGCGCTCAATGATGGTGATGGTGGACGTCAACGCTCACTCGCGGCAATGCGCCGTCGCCAGGAGCGCGAGAAGCGCAAGATGATGGGGCCGGTCGAGCGCGAGAAGGTCGTGCGCGATGTTGTGGTGCCGGAAGGTATCACCGTCCAGGAGCTCGCGAACCGGATGGCTGAACGTGTTGCAGATGTCATTAAGTCACTGATGGCTTCTGGCGTAATGGCGACCCAGAATCAGACCATCGATCAAGACACCGCTGAGCTGATCGTTGAAGAGTTCGGCCACAAGATCAGGCGCGTCTCCGAAGCGGACGTGGAGGACGCTATCGAGACGACTCAGGACGCCGAGGAAGATCAGAAGCCGCGTGCACCGGTAGTCACGATTATGGGGCACGTCGATCACGGAAAGACGTCGATTCTGGATGCGCTCCGGAAGACCAATGTAGTGTCCGGCGAAGCGGGCGGTATCACTCAGCATATTGGCGCTTATCAGATCACTACCGATGGCGGTCAGAAGATCACGTTCCTCGACACCCCTGGCCACGCCGCCTTCACGTCGATGCGTGCGCGTGGGGCGAACGTGACAGATATCGTCATCCTCGTGGTGGCTGCTGATGACAGCGTGATGCCTCAGACGATCGAGGCCATCAACCACGCCAAGGCCGCGGCTGTGCCGATGATCGTTGCGATCAACAAGATCGATCGCGAGGGTTCAGACCCGAACAAGGTGCGGACCGAGTTGCTGCAGCATGAAGTCATTGTTGAGGAGATGTCGGGTGATGTGCTCGATGTCGAAGTCTCGGCGATCACCGGTCAGGGACTGGATACACTTGTTGAAAACATCGTCCTGCAATCCGAACTGCTCGAGATCAAGGCCAACCCCGACCGCCCGGCCGAAGGTGCTGTGATCGAAGCAAAACTCGACACAGGCCGCGGTCCCGTGGCGACTGTGTTGGTGCAGCGTGGCACACTGAAGCGCGGCGACATCTTCGTCGTTGGCGAGCAATGGGGCCGCGTGCGCGCGTTGATGAACGACCAGGGCGAGCGTGTTGACGAAGCGGGCCCCTCAGTTCCCGTCGAGGTCTTGGGTCTGCAGGGTACGCCGGAGGCGGGTGATGTCCTGAACGTCGTTGAAGACGAGAACAAGGCCCGTGAGATCGCGGACTATCGCCAACGCTCCGCTCGTGAGAAGCAGGCGGCGCAAGGTGCCCGAGCGACCCTGGATCAGCTTCTGGCTCAGGCCCAGTCGAACGCAAACGTCGCCGAGTTGCCGCTGCTGATGAAAGCAGACGTGCAGGGATCTTCCGAGGCGATCGTTCAGGCGCTGGAGAAGGTGGGCAACGACGAAGTGCGTGTACGTGTTCTGCACTCGGGCGTTGGCGCGATCACTGAATCCGACGTCACGCTAGCCGAAGCCTCGAATGCGCCGATCATCGGCTTCAACGTTCGTGCCAACGCTCCTGCAAGGGAGGCCGCGAACCAGAAGGGTGTCGAGATCCGCTACTACTCGATCATCTACGATCTGGTTGATGACGTGAAACAGGCGGCCTCGGGCTTGCTCTCGGCCGAGGTGAAGGAAACCTTCATCGGCTATGCCGAAATCAAGCAGGTCTTCAAGGTCACCGGTGTCGGCAAGGTTGCAGGCTGCATGGTCACAGAGGGTGTCGCACGGCGCTCCGCCGGTGTCCGGCTGCTGCGCGACAACGTCGTGATCCACGAAGGCACGCTGAAGACCCTGAAACGCTTCAAGGACGAGGTCCGTGAGGTGCAGGTCAGTCAGGAATGCGGCATGGCGTTCGAGAACTACGACGATATCCGCGAGGGTGACGTGATCGAGATCTTCGAGCGCGAAGAGATCGAGCGCAACCTAGACTAAGCTCATGAGAGCTTTGGTTCTCGGCCGCGGCGGCATCGGCGCGGCCTTCGTTCGCCATCTGGAACCACGCGGAACGGTCACGGTGCTGTCTCGTCAAGACGGTCTGGACTGGGAGCGTCCGGAGGTTGCTCAAGAGTGTCTCGTGGGTGCTTCGGCGCTCGGTCCGTTTGAAGTCATCGTCGATGCAACCGGAATGCTGGTTTGGCAAGATCATTTGCCCGAGAAGCGTCTAGAGGCGATCAACGCCAAGGCGATGGCTGCCCAGTTCGCGGTGAACGCAATCGGCCCGGCGTTGGTGCTCAAGCACTACGACAGACTTCTGGCACCAGCGGGACGCTCGGTCTTCGCGACACTCTCAGCCAGAGTGGGCTCGATTGGCGACAACCACCTTGGTGGCTGGATTTCGTACCGTGCCGCAAAGGCGGCGTTGAACCAGATCGTGCGTACGGCGTCGATCGAGATTGCGCGCAAACGGCCAGACGCGATTGTCGTCGCTCTCCACCCTGGCACGGTTGCGACAAACCTCAGCTCTCCGTTTGCAGGTCGCCGGGACACGTTCACCCCGGACCAGTCAGCGCGGATGCTGATCGATGTACTGGACGGCCTTACACCACGGGACACGGGGCAACTCTACGCCTATGATGGCACGCGGATCCCGTGGTAACTGTGGTTTGCTGGACATTTGGAGGCGTATAGATGGTCAAGCGTCAACACCACGACGGGTCCGGCCCGTCCCAAAGGCAGCTTCGCGTAGGGGAACTCATCCGCCGGACGCTATCCGACGTGCTTATGCGCGGAGACGTGCATGACCCCGATCTAAGCGGTGTATCGGTCACCGTTGGTGAGGTGCGGATGTCCCCTGACCTTCGTGTCGCCACGGTGTTTGTGCTGCCACTCGGCGGAGGCAATGTAGACGTGACCATCAAGGCGCTTGCCAGATCCGCCTATGAACTTCGACGAACGGTGAACAAGGTAGTGTCGCTCAAGTTCTCACCGCAGTTGCGGTTTGTTGCCGACGAAACCTTTGATCGCATGGATGAAACGCGCGCGATGCTGTCGGCCGAGCGGGTGCGCGCAGATCTTGGCGACGAGTAGAGACTAGCCGGTCAGCTCGGCCGGGCGAAGCGGTCTGTTGCTTCAACCAAAGCAGATGTGATGCCCGGCTCGGACAGGGCGTGGCCGGCGTCATCTACGATCACCAGTTCGCAAGCTGGCCAAAGTCCGTCCAATCGTGCCGCCGTGCCAGGCGGACAAATGATATCGTATCGACCCTGCACCATGACACCGGGGATGTGCGCAATCGTGCTCATGTTGTCGGCAATCTGGTCGTCAGCGTCGAGCCAGCCCTGATGCATGAAATAGTGTGCTTCGATCCGAGCAAACGACCGTGCGTAACCTCCGTTGACAGGTGCACCCCCTCTGGGCGGCCGCAACACGGCAGTCGACGCCTCCCAGCGCACCCATGGTCTTGCGAACCGAAGTTGCAGGGCCTCATCGGGCGATGTCAGTCGGTTGTAGTACGCCGTAATCAGGTCTTCGCGTTCTTCTTCCGGGATTGGCGAGATCAGATCGGCCCATGCCTCGGGATAGAACCGCGCCGCACCGCCGGCGTAAAACCAGTTCAGTTCAGACCGGCGCATGGTGAAAATGCCGCGCAGGACAAGCTCGCTGACGCGTTCGGGGTGGGTCTGAGCATACAGCAGCGCCAGCGTAGACCCCCACGATCCGCCAAAGACCTGCCATCGATTGATGTCGAGATGCGCCCGGATCTTCTCCAGATCCTCAACGAGATCCCAAGTCGTGTTGTTTGTCAGGCTGCCAGTTGGCGTCGACTTCCCTGCGCCCCGTTGATCAAACAACACGATATTGTAGCGTTTTGGATCAAAGAAGCGGCGCATGAACGGGCTGCATCCAGCGCCGGGGCCGCCGTGCAACACAACGACCGGCTTGCCCTCGGGATTGCCGCACTGCTCAACATACAGTTCGTGACCACCACCAACGTCCAACTGGAACCTGCGGTGCGGCTCGGTCTGCGGATAGAGGCGGGGCGTCGTCATCGCGTCCATGTCCACTCACTGCGGCGGAGGCGCGCAATGCGCCCAGCGGGCATGGCCGTAGCCCAGTCCCTACACTAGTCTCTTCTTCCAGCAGATGCGCAGGATTGCAACCTCGAGGACCGCAAATGGCCACGACTGCCGGCAACACTGTCGACCCAGGCGAGATCGCCAAGTTCTCGGCAATGGCGGATGAGTGGTGGGATCATGCAGGTCCGTTTCGTCCGCTCCACCAGATGAACCCTTGTCGCTTGGCCTACGTCCGCGATCAGGTTTGTGCGGAGATGAGCCGTGACCCGGCCACCATGCGTGCGCTGACCGGTTTGCGCATGCTCGATGTCGGATGTGGCGGCGGTTTGGCTTGCGAGCCGTTGGCGCGGATGGGGGCGGATGTGACCGGGATCGACGCCGCTGCCGAGAACATCGCCGTGGCGCGCGTCCACGCTGAGGAAACGGGGTTGAACATCGACTATCGCGAGACGACAGCCGAAGCCCTGGTGGAAGCGGGCGAGCAGTTCGACGCTGTCCTAGCGCTCGAGGTCATCGAACATGTTGCCGATCCGCAGTCCTTTCTTGATGCGCTCGGGCAGTTGGTTCGGCCGGGCGGGCTAATCATTCTGTCGACGTTGAACCGTACTGCGCGAAGCTATGCCGTGGCGATTCTGGGTGCCGAGTATGTCTTGGGCTGGCTTCCGCGGGGCACTCACGAATGGTCCCGCTTCTTGACCCCCAACCAGTTGGACGAGCATCTTGAGCGAGCCGGCGTGGAACCCGTTGATCGCCGGGGTATGCGCTTCGATCTGCTCGGTGGAGAGTGGGCCTTGAGCGCTGACCTCTCGATCAACTACATTGCCACGGCAGTTCGTCCCGCCAGCTAACAGACGTGAGTTGGCTACAGGGGGCGTGCCTTCTCTGCAATGATATGCTATTAACGAAGCACAAACCGGGAAAACCGGCGATATCGAGCAGTAAAGCGTGCCGGAGGGCCGCTTTGAAGAGGAAGGCAAAATGATACAGAACAGGCGGATCTTCTGTCTGGGCGCCGGGGCTGGCGTCCTCGCACTGAGTGGTTGCGTCGAAGGTAACCGCGGGTTGGGTTCGGAAGCAGGCGTCGACGGCAACGTGAACGAAGCGATTGCGCTGATGTATGCGAGGCTCCCGTACACGCGAGAGCTTGCAAGCCAAGCGCGCGGAATTCTGGTGATGCCCGGGGTCTACAAAGGTGGCTTCGTGGTCGGTGCAGCCTACGGCGAAGGCGCGCTTCGCGTTCCGGGTGACGGGTACTCTGGTTCGGCTGCGTACTATGCTTTCGCGGGCGCATCGGTTGGCTGGCAGGCGGGCGTGCAGAAGACTGCGCACGCGCTGTTCTTCATGGCAGACAGCGCCTTGCAGAAGTTCAACAGCAGTCAGAACTGGGAAGTCGGCGCCGACGCCGAGGTTACACTGCTGGACACGGGCGTGAAGGCCGACCTCAACACGACGGTCGCTCAGAAGCCTGTGTTGGCTGTGGTTTTCAACCAAGCAGGTCTGATGGCGGGTGCGAGCCTCGAGGGTGCGAAGTACACCCGCATCAGCATCTAGGCCTGGCGGGGCTGGACCAGGGTCAAGCCCGTCATCATCAGAACAAGCGCGGCCCATGCCCAGAGGGTGTGGGCCTCGTCAAAGACGAGGACTCCCAGTAACACGCCGGACATCGTCACCACGTATCCGACCTGCGCCGCGAACACGGGACCTGCCCGTCCGATCAGCCAGACGAACCCACCGTATGCAACCAGGTGAAGTGCTGCGTTCAAAGCAATGGCCTCGCGCGCGTGTCCGGGCGCCGTCAGGTCCATCCAAGTGCCGGTCAAGGCTGTGAGCGGCAGGACCATCGCGACTGCCATCCAGCTGAGCCCGCAAAGTGTTTGCAATGGGCCGCACTCTTCGGGCTGAGACATCGAGATGTAGACGTTCTCGACAGCGTAGGAGAGGCCAGTCACCAGTGCGACCCCGATCCACAGAGCGTCCCCAGGGCGTGGAAGACTGGCGTCTGGTGCAACAAGCAACAGTACGGCGACCGCGCCGACCAGCAAGCCCAAGACCCGTTTCGGCTCGGGCCGTTCGGTCTTTACGGCCAGTGCGATCAGAAATGTCATGAGCGGAACGGAGGCGATCACGATAGAGACGATGCCGACAGGCAGCTCCCGGATCGACGTGTAGCTTGTGTAGTTGGGCAAGGCCGTCCCTAGGAGGCCGCAGATTGCGTAGTAGACTAGGTGCTTCCGGCCGATGGGCAAAGCCAAGCCACGGACGAGCACCCACGCGGTGATCAAACAGGCGCCGAGTGATGTCGTGACCAACGATATGCCCAGTGGGTGATGGCCTTCGGTCACGACGATTTTTCCGAGGATCTGAGTAGCGCCCCAGGCGACCCCGATGCCGACAAGGGCCAGCCAGACCGTTAGATTGCCCCTGGTTCGAGACGTCACGGTTCCTCGCTTCGGGTCACGCGGTCGTATCGCTCGCCGCTGTGACATCGACACCGACGCTCAGTTGCTGCTGGCCAGCTCCAACCACGACACCTGAGACGGGACTGACGTCAGTGTAGTCACGTCCGATCGCGACGGTGACATGATCAAGCCCGGGGACGCAGTCGTTGGTCGGATCAAAGTCCACCCAGCCAAACGTCGGATCCCAGACGGATACCCAGGCATGGCTTGCATCGGCGCCTTCCAACCGGGGGCGTCCTTCGGCAGGGATTGTCCGCAGGTAGCCAGAGACATAGCGTGCGGGGACCCTGAAGGCACGCAACCCCGCCAGCATGACATGCGCGAAGTCTTGGCAGACACCCTTCTTGTTGCGAAAGCTGTCCACTGGCAAGGTGTCCGCGGCCGTCGTACCAGGCGCGTAGGAGAAGTCCTCATGGATACGGGTGCAGAGCTCTTGTGCCACCGTCAGGATCGGGCGCCCCTGCTTGAGGCTTTCGCGTGCGTAGTCCTCGATTGCACGATCCGGCACGGTCATGTCGGAGGGGAATGCGAAAGGCCCAAGTTCCGCAACAGGCGTCGCCCCGTCTAGCCCCAGGGCTGCTGCTCGGGTCGCCTCCCATCCCGCAGATGCTCCGAAGATCAAACCGTCGGGTTCTGACCTATCCACGCGGCTGGTCGCCAGGATCTCCAACTCGTCATGAGGACGCGAAACGGTCGCGACGTGGACGGTGTTGCCGAACATGTCCACATGACTGTCGATGCTCTCTGGTTCGGGCGTGATGCGGACATCGCTGATCGCCACACGTTGGCCGGGGACGGCCAAGGGCGAGAGATGCAGCAAGTGCTGGGAGAAGACAGCCGCCCGCGCGTAGCGATAGTGAGTGCGATGCCGAACCTGCAGGATCACTCGTCGCCACCCGGCTCTATGCGCGCCTGGACCAGCAATGCTTCCGGCGCATCCGCATGGGCGAAGAAGGCCCGGCTGAGCAGATCGGAGATCTCGGCGAGTTCATCTTCGCATCTTGAAGCAAACTCGAGCAGGGCCTCGCGGTCACCGTTCTCTTCGATCTTGACCAGGGAATCGGGGTCGATCAGGCGAAGTTCGGTCAACAACGCGAGCGCCCGCCGGTGTTCCGGGCGACGATAGGGAATGTCGGTCGGCATCTCCGACAACACGCGTTCGAGCGCAACGAGCTGGAACGCGAGGGATCTGGGGTTCGTCTCGTCAAGCACCAGCAGATCAGCAACGGCGGCGGCCTGGGGGATCAGCATGTAGCGCGAGCGGTAAGACGCCGCGGAGTCGCTGATCGTGAGCCACCCTCGCAGATACGTTTCCTCTGTGTCGTGCGACGTTCCAGCCAGTGCTGAGGCTGTGCGCGAGATCTGAATGCCGCGTTCAAGCCGGCGACCCAGCTCCAGGAACCGCCACGCATAGTTCCGGGTCAGGTTCTCCTGCGCCGACCCGACGAAGGCGGCCAATGCCTGCAGCGCATCCTCTATCAGTCGCGAGAGAGCTGCGTTCTGCCGGACAGGACCTGGCGCACCCCAGCGTTTGTCGGAACAGAGACGGTCGATGTAGCGCCAACCTTCGCCCGAGATCGAGGCCCGCGCCCGCAGGCCACCTGACCGCAGATTTGCCAGTATGGCGGGTAGGCCGTCGCCGTCTCCGCGGTCGCGAACCAGACGCGTGACGGCGTCGGCGTAACGCTCCAAGCCATCGAGCGTCGGGTCGGGATCGGCATGGATACCCATCATTGCCGACAGAACATCAGGGTCGGAATCCGTTCGGTTGCCCCCCAAATGCCTGCCTAGACAGACCGACAGTACCCGCAGCGCAGATTCTGCCCGCTCGGCGTTTCGCCCAAGCCAGAAGAGTTCGTCGGCCACCCGGCTCAACAGATCCCGGCCTGTGCGGCGAAGGTGCGCGGAAGATGCCTGCCACGGCATTCGGCTGGCCGGCTGGGCTGCGCGTACCCGATCGCCTTCCGGCATGACCCAGACATCCTTGCCGAACGATAGGGCGGGTGCTCGACGGCCTGGATCAACAACAGACGCGACGCCGGCTGGAGCCACCTCCCAGCCTTCACGCGTGCGACAGGCGAAGACTCGCATCATCCAGGTGGCTGGCTGGATCCCCTTCTCGGTCCAGACCGGCGTCTGCGAGAGCTTGGGCGTCTGGACAGCGCACAGTTGTTCCCCGACGCGGTCGAGTTGGACCTCCCAAGGCTCCTCGTCCTCGGGCTCGAGCTCGACGATGCTGCCGCCCGTCAGATGCTCGATCCGCCAGCTGTCTCGTTCGGTGAGGATCTGTTCCCGGACCCGCTGGCCTCCAAGCCAGAGGCAGGGTGCATCATTCAGGAGCAAGTCCTCGCCAAGGAAGAACTGCGCGAGCCGGTGCGCATAGGGTGCCAGCGCGCGGTGCGCAAAGACTGCCGACCCGATCGCGTTCGCGAGTTTCAGCGATCCCGAACGTGCTGCGAGCGACAGGGCAGGCGCCCCGTCGGCCGCTCGCCAAGGTTGATGTAGCGCGTCAATCGCCTGGTCTGCGACACCGCGCAGAACAACATCCAGCCGCTTCAGGCCATCCAGCGTCTTCACGAAGGCTGCCCCTTCGCGAACGGTCAAGTCGGCGGGCTCGATCAGTGACGCACCCATGTAGCGGGCAAAATATGCATGACTGAAGTAGCGCGCGGCCTTCTCCCCTGCCGTCAGCAGCGCCAGGCGGCCTTCCCACCCCATCAGCTCGTCCAGGTGACTCTGAAACGCGCTGTAGTGTCCGGCCACGCGGCGGACGCCAAGTGGGACGAAGACGTCGGCATAGGATTGGGTGACGGCGATGCGGTTGGCTAGGAGCCAGCCATCGCCCAGAGGCGTGTCCAGCCGATCCGACAAGATGACCCAGTCGCCATCGGCTGTTCGCGCGACATCCGCCTCGTAGACGTGGATCCAATGCAAAGGTGGGCGGCTCCAACCTGCGCAGTGCGCCGCAAAGGATGGGCCGCCATAGACGATCCCCGGGGGCAACAGGCCAGCAGAGACGGCTCGCCTGTCGGTGTAGACATCCTGAACTGCCGCATCTGCAAGACGGGCACGCTGCGCGATCCCGGCCTCCAACTTCTGCCAGTCCTGCGGAGAAATCATGACTGGCAGGCTATCGAGAACATCGGTCTCAGCGGATTGATGCGCGCCGAATGCAAGCCCGCTCTCGGTACGCAGTCGATCAAGATCGCTCGTGGCTGACTGGTAGCCTTCTTCGCCGACCGCCCCCAGCCAATCCAGCAGGCCACGCCAGTGTGGCCGTGGTGTGCCATCCGGCAAAAACGCTTCGTCGAACGAACCTGGCTCAAGCTTGCCGTAGCCGTCAAAGAGGGCCCCGGCAGCATGGGCGCGTTCGCGCTCTGTGCTGGTCAGATGCAGCATCCGCTGCCTATCCTCTCCGTTTCATCGTCTCATCACCCGTCAATCCTGTCTGCGGAGATCGAGCGTGAGCGGAAACTCGGGGCTCAGCCTTGGAGCGAGCGGTATGAACGCACCAGGTTCATGGCCAAACGGAATGAAGCGGGATAGGCGCCGCCCTTCCGCTTCAAGATCGTTCACCGGCTGATCATCGAAGCTGCGCCCGCCAGGGTGAGCGACATGATATGTACACCCGCCGATCGACCTGCCTGACCACGTATCGTACAACTCAACAGTCAACGGGGCGTGCACGCCAATCGTCGGATGTAGACAAAGCGGTGGCTGCCAAGCGCGGAACCTTATCCCGGCGATGCGCTCGTCGGCGCGCTCTGTTCTGGTCAGTGGCACCTCGATCCTGTTGCAGGTCAGCTTGAAGCGATCGTCGAGCGGACCTGCGACGCGGACCTGGATACGCTCGAGCGAGCTGTCGACGAACCGCGCGGTCCCCCCGATCGCACCGGTCTCTCCAAGGACATGCCAGGGCTCGATGGCTGCCCTGAGTTCAAGCCGGATATCCTTGTAGTCCACGTCCCCCAGCAGCGGGAACCGGAACTCGAACTGGGCCTTGAACCACTCCGGATCGAGTCGGAGATCCAGTGCCTCTCCCGTCTCGCGTAGGACCTCCAGAAAGTCGCCCCAGACGTAGTGAGGCAGCATCCAGCGATCATGTAGTGCGGTGCCATGGCGAATGAGCGGCGCGGTGTACGGCTTGTGCCAAAAGCGCGCGATCAGGGCTCGCAGCACCAGGGATTGAGCCAATGCCATGCGGGGATGAGGTGGCATCTCGAACGCCCGGAACTCGACAAGGCCAAGCCGGCCAGTCGGCGATTGCGGCTCGTATAGCTTGTCGATGCAGATCTCAGCGCGGTGGGTATTGCCGGTCAGATCCGTCATCAGATCGCGGAAGACCCGGTCGACGATCCAAGGCGGCGGATTGGGCCCTGCCTTGCTGCACTGATCCAGTGCAATCTCCAGCTCGTAGAGCACCTCCTGGCGGGCCTCGTCGACCCTTGGTGCCTGACTTGTGGGACCGATGAAGACGCCCGAGAACAGGTAGCTCAACGAAGGGTGATTTTGCCAGTAGCGGACCAGGCTAGCGAGCAGATCGGGGCGCCTTAGGAACGGACTGTCCGCCGGTGTTGCGCCCCCGACGACAATGTGATTGCCCCCGCCTGACCCCACCTGACGCCCGTCATGCAGGTATTTGACGGTATCCAATTTGCAGTGTCGCGCATCCTCGTAGAGCGCTTCTGTCGCCGAGACCTGGTCGTCCCAAGTGTCGGTAGGATGGACGTTGACCTCGATCACGCCGGGGTCCGGCGTGGCTTTGATGACGTTGAGCCGCGGATCAGACGGTGGTGAATACCCATCAATATGAACCGCGATGCCGGTATCCGCAGCCGTTTCCTCGATAGCAGCGATCAGATCGATGTACGCCTCGGCTGTCTCGACCGGTGGGAGAAAGACGCAGAGCTTTCCGTCCCGTGGCTCGACCGTCAGGGCCGTGCGGACGTGTTGGGTGTGGATGGCTCGGAGAGGATCAGCCGAGAGGGCAGCGCCCGGCCCTGTCGCCCAAATGAACCCTGGTGGCACCGTCTCGTTCCACGGCCAGTCTCGTGTCTCGCCCGTTTCCTGATGCACGATCTCGATGGTGTCTTCGATAGGGCCGGTGAGGTTTTCGGGACCCCAAGCGGCCGTTCCGCGGGCTTGCAGACGCACAGACCGTCTAGGCAGCGGCGGTCGCGCAGCGAACGGGTCTCGCTGAATTATGAATGGATACTCAGCCTCCTCCAGGTAGGGCAGGGAGGTCAATGGAAGACGATAGCCTGCGGCCGCGTCGCCGGGCGCAAGGAAGAGCTGGCCGCGGCGGGTCTTCCATTTCTCGGTCGACCATTGGAAGCGCCGACGTGTGCCCCGCCGCTCCGCTGCCTTGCCCTGCGCGAGCTGGATCGGGAGCACCATGCAGGTGGGTTTGTTCAAGCCACGATCGAACGCCTGGGCGAGTTGGCGGCGCTCCAACGGATCCTCAAGCTTGTTGGACGACGGGTCCAGGTTGACCGGCAACCGCCCCTCCTGGAACAGGTACGTGGCTGGATCTTCAAATGCTGGCTTGGCGAATTCCGGTTCGATATCAAACGCTTCAGCCAACGCCTCCGTGAACTTCGCGGCATCGGTGTGGGTCGCGCCGCTGGTACCTTCATGGGCGATCAGGTCGCCTTCTGCCCACAGTGGCACCTCGTCCTTGCGCCAGTAGAGCCCGAAAGCCCAGCGCGGCAGTTGTTCCCCCGGGTACCATTTTCCCTGCCCGTAGTGCAGCAGGCCACCGGGCGCGAAACGGTCCCGGAGGCGGCGGATCAGCTTGTCAGCATAGACACGCTTGCTGGGGCCGACGGCTTCGGTGTTCCACTCGTCGGCATCTCGATCTTCTTCCGAGACGAAGGTTGGCTCGCCACCCATGGTCAGGCGTACGTCTCCATCCACCAGCATCTTGTCGACTTGGCGTCCGGCGTCGTTGATCCTTGTCCAATGCTCATTGGTGAACGGGAAGGTGACCCGCGGCTCCTCGCGGACCCGGCGGACCTCCATATGGTGGGAGAACTCGACCTCGCAGGGTTCCAGCGCGCCAGTGATAGGCGCTGCGGACGACGGCGCGGGCGTGCAGGCCAGGGGAATGTGTCCCTCACCCGCGAACAATCCAGATGTGGGGTCGAGGCCAATCCATCCGGCACCGGGTGCGTACACCTCACACCATGCGTGGAGGTCGGTGAAGTCGGCGTCGGGACCTGACGGTCCATCGATTGATTTCACATCAGGCGTCAATTGGATCAAATAGCCCGAGACAAATAGTGCAGCCAACCCCAGACGCCGAAGCGCATGCACCAAGAGCCATCC